>DNMA01000138.1:1781-9081 GCA_003489505.1 Legionellales bacterium
AATACGAATACGAATACGAATAGTGATTCTTTAGATCAACTGATTTTATCTGTTTCTGATTTGAGAGAATCTATTGGAAAAAAAATTTCAGATCGACAACAATCGAGTGCTGCTTCAAGTCCTTTTAAAGTAGCTTCACAAGGCTCGCCTTCATCTGTTGCTGCAAATTTCAGCCCTAGAACCTCCCTTATAGCAGAATCTTTTTTTGCAACCGACTCTGGTGCTAAACGCTCTGAAAGCCCAACAGGCTTTACGTCACGTCAACGTCGTCCTCAAGTTACGAATCCTTGTTTAAAAGCTCAAGATTTGACAGGGTTTTTGGCAGCCTTCAATAGCCCACCTGCATCACCTACCCGTTCACCCAAAAAGAAAAAAGACACTCCTGAATATGGATTTTCTCCTTATTCTCCAGTTGGTCCTGGAAAGTAAAAATTTCTATCGACAGTGAATGCTTTTTCAACTATTTTATAAGTCCTTGAATAATCGATGATTATTTTGGGATTTATAAAAAAACAACTTGAGGAGTATTTATGTTCGCTCGCGGGATTCGATTTTTTCGGCCATATCATTCAATGCCTTATTTGCAGACTTTAGATGTCATGCAGGCTTATTATAACAATCCACACTTTTTAGAAGCCAAGGCTAAAAACTATATTAATTTTAATGACTTCCAACATATTCAAAAAGAAAGTCTTAAAGACACCATTGACACACTGTTCTCTAAAGAAAATGCGCCATTGACTTTAATGGCTCTGGATAAAGGTTATTTTACAGTTAGTCAATTGGCAAGCAGTCAAGCAACAGTTCGAAACTCTTACTTAGAAGCAATGTTTAAAAATGAGGCAACAAGTTTTGATCGTTTTGAAAATCAAATTCAGATTGAGAATATTGATGAGGTTATTTCAAGATTTACGAGAAATATATAATTGTTTTGAGATTCACCAGTCAGCATGACTGACTGGTGCTTAAATATCAATTTAACCAATTTTGTGCCCTAAGATATCGCTGATACAATTTTTCCTCTTCTGAACCTGGTTCGGGTTGCCAGTTGTATTTGAATTCAACTTGAGGTGGTAAAGACATTAAAATAGATTCCGTTCTGCCATTTGATTGCAGTCCAAACAAGGTGCCTCGGTCATAAATTAAATTAAATTCTACATAGCGTCCGCGGCGATAGAGCTGAAAATCTTTGTGTTTTTGTTCATAAGGTGTGTCAAAGCGCTTTTCTACAATGGGGCGATAACCTTCCCAAAACTCCAGACCGACATTTTTCCAAATTGAAAAAACAGTTTCAAAATCAGGCTCATTGAAATCATCAAAAAATAACCCACCAACACCGCGAGTCTCATTTCGATGTTTTAAAAAGAAATATTCGTCACAGGCTTTTTTCCATTCTGGATATAAGGTTTTTTCAAAAGGGTGACAGGCGCTTCTTGCATGTTTATGCCAATGAATACAGTCTTCTTCAAATGGATAAAAAGGTGTTAAATCAAAGCCGCCACCAAACCACCAAATGGGTTCACTGACTTCATCGTAGGCAATAAAAAAACGAATATTGGCGTGTGTTGTGGGTACATAAGGATTTTGAGGATGAAAAACAATAGAAACCCCTAAAGCTTCAAATTTTTTTCCAGCAAGCTCAGGTCTGACTTGGGTGGCCGCTTTTGGGAGTGAATCGCCGAAGATATGAGAGAAATTAATACCCGCTCTTTCAAAGATTTTGCCATTATCCATGACACAAGAAATCCCACCACCACCTTCATTTCTTTCCCAGGGGTCAATTAAAAACTTCGCCTGTCCGTCAAGATTTTCCATATTTTGACATAAGTTCTTTTGAAAATCTAAAAGAAAGGCTTTGACTTGTGAAACTGCATCAGTAGGTAATGCGGGGTATGACATCTTCAACTCCTTAAAAAAATTCTATCCAAAGATATCATAAATCATATACAATATGCATTATTTTTTGATGAATTTGGAGTTGTGTTTTTGTTACAGATTGCTCCCATGGTTGATTGGACTAATAGTCCATTTCGTTTAATGATGCGATTACTCTTGCCTAAAGCAAAATTATTTACAGAAATGATTGTGCCACAAGCCATTATTCGACATGCCCAGCGCTATTTAAGTTACTATCCGCTTGAAAATCCTTTGGTTTTACAATTAGGCGGCAGTGATAGCTATGACTTATTAAAAGCAGCACGTATTGCTCAAGATATGGGCTACCAAGAAATCAATTTGAATTTGGGTTGTCCCAGTGAACGAGTGCAGGCAGGTCAATTTGGTGCTTGCTTGATGACACAAAAATCATTAGTGTTGGAGTGTTTGTCGCATTTAAAGGCCCATCTGGATATTCCTGTAACGGCTAAAACCCGAATAGGAGTGGATGAACATGATTCTTATGAATTTTTTGAGGATTTTGTAGATGGATTATATTCAACAGGCATCGATGAATTGGTGGTTCATGCTAGAAAAGCTTGGTTAAAAGGATTAAATCCTAAACAAAATCGAACCATTCCACCGATTCAGTATGATTATGTGCATCGCATCAAAGAGAAATACCCGAAATTGCCGATGATTATCAATGGAGATCTTAAAACCATTGAACAAATGCAGACACAATTAGAGTATGTGGATGGGGTGATGCTTGGGCGTTTAGCCTGTGATAATCCTATGCTGATTCAAGCCTTTCACCAAACAATCTATCCATCAATTAAAGTGCTAAATCGTGAAGAGGCAATCAATGAGTATTTTTCAATCATTGCCCAAGAAAATTTTTCAAAACATTCTTTAAGCATTTATTTAAAACCCCTTTTTAACTTATATCATGGTACAATTGACGCTAAACGTTGGAGGCAAGTCCTTCAAAATGCGATAAAATGTAAAAGTATGACTTCCATTTTGGAAAATTGGCAGAGAGTAATATGAAATTACCAGTAATCGTTGGAATGGGCGGCATCAACGCCGCAGGCAGAACTTCAGGCTTTCATAGCTATAAAAGAATGGTTTATAAGGCATTGCCACAAAAAACCATGGAAAAAACCTGGAGTGACTTGGCTCACCGTATGGGTTTATCAACTGATAAAATACAAAGTATATTAGACGGTACTTTAATTCGCCAAATCGATTTATTTAATCCAAATCATGTTTATGCCCATCAAGCAGCTACTTTAGCGAGTAATTTAAATATTGATGTTGGTGATGCAACTGAATTATTACTCGCTGGACAGTCTATTTTCTGGGAGAAGTTTTCAAGTATGGCGGTACAAAGTGCTGGCATGTTGCCTAGAGGCTTTGACCCAGCAAAACTTTATAACTCTCATCATCATCCCAGAGGTTTAATTTTAACTGTTTATGCTATGTCTGATGCGCTATCTTCGCTCGGGTTAGACTGGAACCAACTTTTAACCAAGATTAAACCCGACCAAGTATCTGTTTATGCCGGTAGTGCTTTAGCTCAAGTCGATGAACATTCTTTAGCAGGTCTTATTGCCCAGCCTTTAAAAGGCAAAAGGGTGAATTCCAAGATGATGCCTTTGTCACTTGCTGAAATGCCAGCTGATTTTGTGAACAGCTATATTTTAAATAGTGTCGGAACCACAGGCCATAATATGGGAGCTTGTGCTACCTTTTTATATAATTTACGTCAAGGTATTCGCGATATTCAGCACGGGCATGCCAAAATTGCTATCGTTGGAAGTGCTGAGGCGCCTGTCAATCCAGACATCATAGAAGGCTTTCGTACAATGAGCGCACTGGCTTCAGATGAAGCTTTATGTAAGCTTGACAACTCTGAGGTAGCAAACTTTAGAAGAGCTTGCCGACCTTTCTCAACTAATGCGGGTTTTGTGATTGCTGAATCCTCTCAGTTTGCCATTTTAATGGCCGACGATTTAGCCCTCGAAGTGGGCGCGCCCATTTTAGGCTCTGTGGCAGATGTTTATGTCAATGCTGATGGAAATAAAAAATCCATTGCAAGTCCTGGCGTGGGTAATTACATTACTATGGCAAAAGCTTGCAGTCTTGCACAAGCGATGCTGGGTCAAAAAGGTTTACAAGATACCTACGTACAAGCTCATGGAACAGGTACCCCACAAAATCGCGTGACTGAAAGTCATATTTTAAGTGAGACAGCAAAAACTTTTGGTATAAAAGATTGGACGGTCTGTGCTGTAAAATCCTATGTGGGTCATT
The DNA here is from genome assembly GCA_003489505.1 of Legionellales bacterium. GTDB lineage: Bacteria > Pseudomonadota > Gammaproteobacteria > Legionellales > Legionellaceae > UBA2653. The sequence continues at coordinate 5,973 of DNMA01000138.1, forward strand.
CCATTGGTGTAGCAGCGGGTGACCAATTGGCAGCAACCTTAGGCGCTTGGCAGTATGGCGTTTTACCTGGTATTGAGACCATTGACCATATCGCATCGGATGTTTATCAGGATAATCTTAATTTCTTGATGCAGCATCGAGTATTAAACCAAGCTGCTGATATGAAAGGATGTATCATTAACGCTAAAGGTTTTGGTGGCAATAATGCTTCTGCATTGATTATGTCTCCTGAGTATACTAAAAGTTTATTAGAACAAAGATTTGGTCAGGCCAGCCTTAAAAAACATGCGACTTCATTAGAAAAAACCTTACAAACAGTATCTGAAAATGATGACAAAATTTGTCGTGGTGAGGAAGAGCTTGTATATCATTTTGGTGATCAAATGATGGGCATGGAGGATGTGCATTTAGGTACATCAAAAGTGAAGTTAAAAAATTTCGTTTCAGGTATTGAATTACCGCAAATCAATCCCTATATACATAAAGAATAATCGTAGCTTTTCTTCGAATTTTCGAGTAAATTGCTATACATATTAAATAGTGAGATGAATGGATTATGTTTACATCAATAGCAAAAAAGCTTTTTGGTAGCCGTAATGAAAGAATTATCAAAAGGCTTGAACAAAACATTGCTAAAATTAACGCACTTGAACCCAGTATTAAATTATTAACCGATGCCCAGTTGGCTGCGAAAACTGATGAGTTTCGTAAACGTCTGCAAGAGGGTGCCAGTTTAGAAGACTTATTACCCGAAGCGTTTGCGGTAGTTCGTGAAGCCTCTATCCGTACATTAGGCATGCGTCATTTTGATGTTCAATTAATTGGTGGTATGGTCTTACATGAAGGCAATATTGCTGAGATGCGAACTGGTGAAGGTAAAACTTTGGTGGCGACATTGCCAGCTTACTTAAATGCTTTAAGTGGTCATGGTGTTCATATCGTTACAGTAAACGATTATCTGGCTAAGCGTGACAGCGAATGGATGAAACCAATTTATAATTTCTTGGGTTTCTCTGTGGGCGTGATATTGCCAGATATGCCTGTTGATGCAAAACGTGCCGGCTATGCTTGTGATATCGTTTATGGAACCAATAATGAATTTGGTTTTGATTATCTTCGCGATAATATGGCTTTTGAGCTGGCTGATAAAGTTCAAGGGAAACTGAATTTTGCAATTGTTGACGAAGTCGACTCCATTTTAATTGATGAAGCTAGAACGCCTTTAATTATTTCGGGTGCTGCAGAAGATAGTTCCGAGCTTTATATTCAAGTGAATAAAATCATCCCTCAATTGGTTAAACAAGAAAAAGATGGAGATGATGGTCATTTCACCGTTGATGAAAAACAAAAACAGGCCTATTTAACCGATGCAGGCCATGAATTGGTTGAAAATCTTTTAGTTGAAGCAGGTCTTTTAGCCGAAGGTGAAAGCTTATATGATGCACGCAATATCATTTTAATGCATCATGTTAATGCTGCTTTGCGCGCGCATAAAATTTTCCAAAAAGATGTGGATTACATTATCCAAGACAAACAAGTCGTGATTGTAGATGAACATACTGGACGAACCATGCAGGGTCGCCGTTGGTCGGATGGTTTACATCAAGCCATTGAGGCCAAAGAAAAAGTAGCGATTCAACCTGAAAACCAAACGCTTGCGTCGATTACTTTCCAGAACTTGTTTCGTTTATACAATAAATTATCTGGCATGACAGGTACTGCCGATACAGAAGCTTACGAGTTCCAACAAATTTATCGTTTAGAAGTGGTTGTTATTCCAACCAATCGAAGTACTCAACGTCGTGACGAGTCTGATATTGTTTATTTAACACAAGCTGAGAAAAATGAAGCAATTATTCAAGATATTTTAAATTGTGTTAAAAGAAAACAGCCTGCTTTAGTTGGTACTGCATCGATTGAAGCTTCTGAACATCTCAGTCACATGTTGAGTAAGCATAATATTAAACATAATGTGTTGAATGCTAAGTTACATGAAAAGGAAGCGCATATTGTTGCTGAAGCAGGTCGTCCTGGCATGGTGACGATTGCTACCAATATGGCAGGCCGAGGAACTGATATTGTTTTAGGCGGTAGTTTGCAAGCCGAATTAAGTCACTTACCTGAAGATACCACAGAAGCTCAAAGAAAAGCAATTGTTGATGCTTGGCAAATTCGTCATGATGAAGCGGTCTCTTCTGGCGGTTTAAGAATTGTAGGTTGTGAACGTCATGAGTCACGTCGAATCGATAATCAGTTAAGAGGACGAGCTGGCCGTCAAGGTGACCCAGGTTCGACTTGTTTTTATTTATCTTTAGAAGATAATCTCATGCGCATTTTTGCTTCTGATAGAATTTCAGGCATTATGCGTCGCTTAGGAATGAAAGATGGAGAGCAAATTGTTCATCCGTTGATTACGAAAGCGATTGAAAATGCGCAAAGAAAATTAGAAGGCCATTACTTTGATATTCGTAAACAATTATTGAGTTTCGATAATGTTGCCAATGAGCAAAGAAAAGTCATTTACTCTCAAAGAGCTGTATTATTAGAGTTAACTGATTTAGGTCCTTCGCTTGCTGAAATGTGCCAACGAGTCATTACACGCTTAGCCAATACTTATATTCCTTTGGAAAGTTTTGAAGATCAGTGGCAAATTGATGAATTAAACCAAGTTTTAAATGAAGAATTTTTTGTTGATATTAATATTAAGAAAATGGTAGAAGATGATCATCATCTACAAGCTGCGGATATTCAAGAAAAGGTCACAGAGCAAGTCCTGGCGCAATTATTGAAGCAAAAAGAAACTGTTGATACTTCTAAGTGGAATTTAGTCAGTAAATCAATTATTTTAGAAACACTGGATTTATTCTGGCGTGAACATTTACAAGCTTTAGATTATTTACGTCAAGGAATTCATTTAAGAGGCTATGCTCAAAAAGATCCTAAACAAGAGTACAAAAAAGAATCTTTTCTTTTATTTACTCGTATGTTGAATCAATTAGAGCATGAAGCTTTAGCGAATATCATGTCAGTTCACTGGCAAGCTGGTGAAGCACAAGCTGTTGCGGGTAATGAAAGTTTTGATGATGATGAAGATGATGATAATGTTGTT
>DNMA01000143.1:0-742 GCA_003489505.1 Legionellales bacterium
AAACGTTTAACAGCCTTCATCAAGCCAATATTGCCTTCTTGAATGAGATCATGTAATGGTAAACCATAACCTAAATAGCCTCGCGCAACTCGCACCACATAACGTAGATGAGCTAGTACTAAAGTACGCGCTGATTCTAAATTTTGATTTTCATGATAATCGGTAGCCAGTTGAACCTCTTCTTCTGCCGTGAGCATTGGAATCTGGTTAACATATTGAATATACCCGTCTAAACTACTTGTGGAAATTGCTGGTAATAACATCGAATGCATATTTTTCTCTTTTATTAGCCAATAAGTATATTTTTATGCATTATTATATCATGTATTTTTGAAATACTCACTATCAGAAAAGAATCTTAATAATAATATCAAAAAATAAAGGAGCCTAAGGCTCCCATTAACTCATTAAACCGGCTCAATGGCATTGAGATAATAACGTACAAATACCCAGGCAGCAGCCCATCCTAAGCAAATTGCAATCCCCATCACACTAAAGACCTGCATGACACTCATGAGGGGGATCATACCCACATAGTTATACAGCACCGCTAAAGGTTTAAAATAATCTTGTAATAAACAAATGATGATATCTACAGATAATATAGCCACCATTGCACCCAAGAGACCATAAAAAGCACCTGCATATAAAAATGGGCTCAGAATGAATCGCTGAGAGGCTCCAATTAATTTTAAAATTTGAATTTCATCGTAACGGGAATGAATCACCATTCTCAAAGTAT
>DNMA01000143.1:1043-3302 GCA_003489505.1 Legionellales bacterium
TCACCATTCTCAAAGTATTGGATACTAAGAAAGTCACACCCAACATAAGAATCCCGAACAATAATAAAGAAAAATGATTTAAAAATTTTTCAAATGCTGACAATCTTTGAAACCAACCTAAATCATTTTTAGACGACTCTAAAAAGGGTAAATTAGCAATATTATTATATAAATCCATCAACTGATCTTCTTGAAGCATTTGGGCATCAGGATAAACTTCTACAATATAGGGTAAAGGATTTTTCGTAGTATTTTGTATCAAACTTTGTGCCTCTTCAGGCGTTAACAATTTTTTTAAGGATTGTTCTGGTGTGATCAGTTTAACTTTTTGCACATGATCTGTGGCTTTTAAACGGGTAATAACATCTTCTCTTTGTGCGGATTTGACTGCATTGGGAACATAAAATGTAAAATAGGCATGTGATTGCCAGTCTTTAATAATATCCTTAGCTTGAATAGATAGAACCCATAAAAAAGTGGGCCATATCAAAATAAAACCAATCATCATACTCGTAATCATGGTTAAAATGGGTTGGGCTTTTAAATTAATAAAACAAGTTTTGAAAGCTTGTTTTTGAAGAAATAGCCCTTTTTGTATTAACATATTCTTCCCCCTTTTAACATAATCATTCGATGCTTCATGCTAGCAATTAAGGGCAGATCATGCGTAGCTATCATGATGGCAACACCCACTTGATTCAACTGCGTAAAAACAGACATCACTTCTGCAGATAATTCAGGGTCTAGGTTCCCTGTGGGCTCATCCGCTAGTAATAAAGAGGGTTTGTGCACCACAGCTCTTGCAATCCCAACGCGTTGTTGTTCACCACAGGATAAATGCACGGGTAACATTTTTTGCTTATTTAACAAACCCACCATGTCTAAAGCGGCATGCACGCGTTTTGCAATAAATGAATCTTGTTCACCTTTAATCACCAATGGCAACGCAACATTATCAAAAACCGTACGATGATTGAGAAGATGAGGTGATTGAAAAGTAATTCCTAATTGCGAACGATAATGAGCCACTTGATATTTTTTTAACATATTTAAAGGTTGCTCATTGACAATGATTTCACCTGACGAAGGTGACTCTAACATTGCTAACAACTTCAACAAGGTACTTTTCCCTGCTCCAGAATGACCGGTTAAAAATACCATTTCGTTCTGTTCCATTCTAAAGTTAATCTGGCTTAATGCCTCATAACCCCCTGGATAACGCTTTGTAACTTGATTAAATATGATCATGTTAGTATGGCCTGAACAAATGATTGAGGTTCAAAAGGACGTAAATCATCTACGCCCTCTCCAATACCAATGTAATAACAAGGAATCTTAAACTCTGAAGCAATTGAGAACAAAATTCCACCTTTTGCAGTCCCATCGAGTTTAGTCACAATTAAACCCGTCAAACCCAATGCATCATGAAAATTTCTCACCTGATTTAAGGCATTTTGACCAATACTTGCATCTAATACCATAAAGATATCATGAGGAGCCTGTGCATCTAATTTTTTCAAAACTCGAGTGATTTTTTGTAATTCTTGTAGCAAATGAGCTTGGGTATGTAAACGACCAGCAGTATCTGCTAATAAAAGATCAATACCACGAGCTTGGGCTGATTGTAAAGCATCAAAGATGACTGCCGCACTATCCGAACCAGAGGACTGGGCAACCACGGGAATATTTTCACGTTCGCCCCACTTACTTAATTGCTCAATAGCTGCTGCTCTAAAAGTATCACCTGCTGCCATTAAAACTTTATAATCTTTTTTAAATAAAGCACCTAATTTTGCAAGTGTCGTTGTTTTTCCAACACCATTAATCCCGACCATTAAAATCACATGAGGCTTTTCTTTAAATTGCGCGGAATAAGGTGTACTAATCGGCCCTAGTAAACTCACTAAATAATCTTGCAAATGTTCTTTAATCGCTTCACCATCCATCACAGAACGTTGTTTAGCGAGTTCTTTTAAATAAGCAATAATTTTTTGTGTGGTCTTTAAACCAAAGTCAGCGGTTAATAATACTGCTTCCAAATCATCCCAGTATTCATCATCTAGAATCTGGTCTTTTTTAAAAAACTTTAAAAAACCAGATGCTACATTTTGCCGCGTTTTTTTTAGGCCATTTTTTAATCTTTGCCAAGAAGACTCTAAAACCGGTTCCTCTAGAGCTGTTTCTGCGGTAGGATATACATCAGGAACCGCATCTGTTGGTTGTTTTTTCTTAAACCAATTTCGCACGTTCAAACACCAT
>DNMA01000051.1 GCA_003489505.1 Legionellales bacterium
CTAGAAAAGAAGAAAGCCATCCGTTAAACTTCATGCGTGTTTAGATTTAGATGATAAATGAACCATAACGTATTCTCCTGCGCTAGTCTATTATTTTTCAACTAGAGGCGATAACTATGCTGACACAGGGGGATATCTCAAAGCGTCAGCCGGACTTATTTGCTCACTGGAAAATAGGGATGATAGGTTAGTTTGCCTAATGGGAGCCGTATAAATCGAGAGATTTACGTACGGTTCTGCGAGGAGCTGGTGGGGTAGTTCCGCCGGCTTACTCTCCCGCATTGTAGGACACTTATATTACACTTCCAGCAAGACAAGTATTTGGAAAGATTGGAGCGTGATATATATTAAACACTTGTATTTTAGGCAAAATATTCTAACGTTTGTATTTTGCGGATCCAAAAATACATGCTATATTGGATCCTTAAATGATCATTTGTTAATTTACGGATCCAATACTCATGTCAAAATTTATCGGTAGGCAAGTAGAGCTGAATAAGTTACGAGAAATTTCAAAAAAGAAGTCTGCTTCATTTATTGTGGTTAGAGGGCGTCGTCGAATAGGTAAAAGTCGACTCATTGAAGAGTTTGGAAAATCATTTGATCATTATTATAGTTTTGCAGGTCTTGCTCCTGAAAAAGGGATAACTGCCAAAAATCAGTTAGAAGAATTTTCCAGACAAATTGCGCAGCAATTTAAGGCGCCGTTTGCACGATACGACGATTGGAGTGATGCCTTATGGGCCGTTGGAGAACGCATTAAAACGGGTCCCGTGTTGTTATTGTTTGATGAAATTTCGTGGATGGGTCTTGATGCCCCTGCTTTTCTTGGAAAGATCAAAAATTTTTGGGATTATCATCTTAAACAAAACGCCCAGCTTGTTTTTGTCGTTTGCGGTTCAGCCTCTGCCTGGATTGAAAATAATATTCTGAGCAGTACGGGATTCGTTGGACGTATTTCTTATACACTGACATTGGATGAGCTGCCTTTGTTGGCTTGTAAACAATTTTGGCCAAAAAATATATCGGCTTACGAAAAGCTCAAAGTCTTAGCTGTGACAGGAGGCATTCCTAAATACTTGGAAGAAATTAATCCTAATAACTCAGCAGAAGAAAATATAAAACAGCTTTGTTTTAGCAAGGGCGCTATATTGGTTGATGAATTTAGACAGCTTTTTTCTGATTTGTTTTTACGAGACAGTGCGTTTTATAAAAAAATAGTTGAAGTGCTTATTACTGGGCCTAAAGAAAGAAATGAAATCTGCGATTTATTAAACATTGACCCCGGTGGTCGTATGTCTGATTATTTAGCAGAACTCGAATTATCAGGGTTTATTACGCGTGATTTCACTTGGGATATCAAATCAGGTTTAGATTCAAAATTAAGTAAATACAGACTCAGTGACAATTATGTACGATTTTACTTGAAATATATCGACAAAAATTTAAGTAAAATTGATCGCAATAGCTTTCAAACAAAATCTTTAACCGCATTACCTGAATGGAATACAATCATGGGGCTGCAGTTTGAAAATTTGGTATTAAATAATCGGTCATTGATACACCAAGAATTGCAGATTACGCCTAATGAGATTGTATCAGAAAACCCGTTTTATCAGCGAAAAACAGCTCGCTATCAAGGCTGTCAAATCGATTACTTAATTCAGACAAAATTTAATACACTTTATATTTGTGAAATAAAATTTTCTAAAAATTTGGTAGATTCCTCCGTGATAGATGAGGTTCAGAAAAAAATAGATGCGCTAAAATATGCCAAGGGGTATTCTTGTCGGCCTGTGTTAATTCACGTCAATGGTGTAACCGACGATGTCGTTGATAGTGACTTTTTTGCATCGATTATTGATTTTTCTAACGGTCTTGAAGATAACTCATGAGAACTATGAACAGAGATTTATTTGAGGTTTCGGGAAGCAAATTGCCATTTTCGGTGTTTGTCAAGAAAGATGTCGCCGTACTCCGAAAATTTTTAGCTAATACTCGATGATCAAGTTTTAAAATTTGCAAAATCAGCCGCATTCTGATCTATCCCGCTTTTCTGTACTTCAATGAACTCGTTGGCTCAAGCCGGCCCAGGTTTCGATGATTAAGGTGTTTTTTTAAGGGAACAAATTGAGGTCTTAGTTGGAATTCATCCGGATTTTTCGCAGGTCGTCATGAACTTAAGTATGGCCAGCGCCAAATTTATCAGAATAGTGATTCATCATTTCAAGAAATATATTTCAGAACTACCAGCTCCCACAACACTTGAAGAAAAAGATCAATTCAGAATTCTGATTCAAAACCTCAAAGAACAAGGTCCGGCAGTCATTTGGGATCAAATCGTTGAGGGCATTTCGCAAGAATTTTTTGAAGAGTTTTCAAAGGTTTTTGAAAGTCGAGATAATGTCAGTTTTACTGCCATTTTAAGTTGCGGCCCGGAAACTGATGTGACAGAGCTCGATACGTTTTTAGATACCACAATGGCAAATAAAGTCTATCATTATGATAGCCGGTTTTTTAATCGACGCTGTGAGGATGCAAATATTCAGCACGAGTTTGATAAAAGATATGGATTGATTATACACCCATCATAGGAGGGGTAGAAAAAGTACTTTCTTGGAAAGCAATATCAACCAGATAATCATTCACACATTGTTCTATCATCTCTTGATTTTTTTCTGCGGTATTTTTGTCGAGGCGATGTTGATGCGCATCGATACCGTTTTGATAGATGCTGGCTTTTTGTCTTTGATGATGAGCATAGGATTCGCTCAAAAGTCCGATGAGCATGAAAGAGGCAAATAATATCAAAGAAACTGTTAAGGCATGAAGAAATAACATCGACATCATGCCAGCAAAAGCCATAGCAAATGCGGCCATGCTGCAGTAGCTTGCAATACAGTTTTGTATATGAATTTGATGATATTCATGAATGAATGGAGAAATTTCAATAGAGTCAAGAGTTTTATCAATCTCTGATTTGTTCTCTAAAAAATTACCCATTAATGGCTGTAAATCACGATGATGAGTAAAATCCGCTAAACAAGATAATTGATACTGATAGATTGCAATTAATAGCTTGAATTGCGCATCCATAAAACTACATTTTTTTTGAGGTAACTTCGACTGAAGCTCATCCAAAGTACAATAGTTCGCTATACGATGACCTTTTTTTGCGTTTAAAAATTTTTCAATTAATTTTGCATCGACAGGCATCATATAGCCACCTTTTTACATAGCACATACTGGTGCAGAAGTTTTATTTTTCATCAAAATTGCAATACAAGCCGCACTCATAATAATTAAAGCTGCTGCAAGTGCTGCTAAAGCAATAGATGCCATACCAGTTACACATAAAAATGCTGTTAATGCAGCACCGGCAAATAAAGAGATTGATGCAGCAACTAACTTTGCAGTATCAGAAGTCATGACTTTAAAGAAGCTATTTGAGCTGACTACAGGTGAAGCTTGTTCAGCAACAACAACATTACCCAAATCTACAGTATTTG
>DNMA01000208.1 GCA_003489505.1 Legionellales bacterium
TTATTTTTATTTTTTTTATAAAAAATTTTCCTTACAAAAAGATGTCCCTCTCATCTTAGTTCATTTGATATTTTTATTACTACTTATTCGTTCTAGTTTCGAACTGAATTATTTTGAGTTGAATGATTTTTCATCTCAAGAGGTTTTATTCAAAAAAAACATGATATTGTTCTTTTTACAGCCGGTTATTTATTCAGTAGGATATTGGACCTTAATTAGAATACTTGAAATTCCTAAGTTTTTTCGCTTCATGCCATGGCTTTTTTTATTCATTGTCAATGTTATATTTCTTGTAGGCTTAATCGGGTATATCGATTGGGCTGTCAATGTTGATTATATATTGATCATTAATTTAATATTTATTGTTTATATTTTTCTTTTAAGTTTTTTAAAAAATAAAGCTTTAGAAGTTTTAAATAATCCTCAAACGCAAGAGCATCAATTTTTAAAAAAAATATTTTTAGAACACCAAAATAAAGCCTGCTTTAACATGAAGATATTGATTTATTTGTTGTATACCGTCTGCCTTATATATCTAGCACTTGCAATGATCACTTTAAGCTTATGGTTTATGCCCCAGGTCGATGTAAATAGCTTTATGGACTTTTTTTATTCAGTTCATCAAATTAACAATGTTAATTTTACCATTAAGGATGTGATGCAATCTATTGCTCTCATGTGTCTTTTAAATTTAGTTAATTACGCTATTTCCAACTATTTGGCTATAAAAGCATTTCAAGAAAAAATATCGCAACAAAAAACAACTAATTTATTTAATTGGTTAGGTTATATGGTGTCTTTATTCATTGTTTTAAAATTTATTGGATTTAATTTACAAAATTTTATAATTGTCTTTGGCGGGCTATCTTTAGGCTTGGGTTTGGGTTTAAAAGATTTGCTATCGAGTTTTCTTTCAAGTGTTGTCTTATTTATTAACCGACCTTTTAAAATAGGCGATTATATTGAAATTGGGCTAACCAAAGGCTATGTCAAAAAGATTTCTTTATTAGAAACCACGGTTGAAACATCTGATAATAATATATTGATTTTACCAAATCAATATGTTGCCTCCTCAGTCATTCAAAACTTTAACTATGAAAATAAAGTATTTCAGAAAGTCCATATCAATTACACCATTAATAATTTACAGATTGAAGATGAGGAAGTGATTAAAACTAAAATTCTAGACATTTTAAAGAAAAACCCTAATTTGCTTGAAACGCCCCATCAGCCAATTCATATTATGTTTTCATTACTTGAGCGGGCTACAGATATCTATCGTTTAGAGGTGATTTTTTGTTTAAAAAATCACATCGAACTCAATCAAGAAATGACTAACATTAATCGAAAATTACATGAAGATTTAAAAAGTATGAAGCTGGATATCCATTTTGAAAGCATGCAGTATCCTTTTAAATAGATTTATAAGAATTATTTAAAAAGCGTTGATTTCTTAAATTTCTTTTGATATATTCTTCCTCAGGATAGCAAGCCAACAAATTACACGGAGTGTACTATATTATGTCATTTATTCCCGTATTTTTTCTGTTAACACAATTCATCTCTCATACCTTTTTATTCTTATCTCAGTCTCTCTATGAGCCGTTTTATTTTGTTTTGCATTGATTTGTTGTACAGGAGTTTTTTTAACTAAAACCAAGGAGAAAAATATGTTAAGTCCATACTCATGCGAACGTCCACTCGCTTATCATCTAGCTCATAAGGTTTCTTATCCTAGTGAAAAGCAAGCTTATCAAGCGATGTCTCAAGCAGGTGGTTCATTAGAAGTTTCAGGTAGTGCAAATACCTCAATGGATGTGGTATACGATTTCTAATTAAATGGAATTATAGCTGAAGCAAGTTGCATGGAAGCGTTTTTGCTTCAGCTTTCCAACCTCTCGAGGATTTTATGAATTTTCTGATTGTAACTGAGCCTGATGATATTCATGCAATTTATGTGACTCTAGCCTTGGAATCACTCGGACATCAGGTTGTAAATCTTTTTAGTGCTGATTTCCCAAGTCTACAAAAAAACTCTGTATTTGTAGACAGTCGGGAATACCGTTGTAAAACCCAAGATTATTTTCAAACAATTGATCACGTCGGTTATGACGTTGTGTGGTGGCGAAGGCCCAGACGTCCTTATTTAGAAAAAGAAAAAATATTTTTTGAAGATTATAAATTTCATCAACGTGAAAACTTCATGTTTCATGATAGTTTTATGCATCAAGTGGCTCCTAGAGCTTGGTGGGTCAATCGAAAAGAGGCCTCTATTCGCTCGAATTATAAATTACTACAGCTTAAATTAGCAGGCGATGTCGGTTTGAAGATTCCGACAACACTTTGTAGTAATCATAAGCAAGAAATTCGAGAATTCTATCATCGCTTTCAAGATATCGGCATCATCTATAAACCTTTAACTTTTCAGTTTTGGGATGAAGGGGATTGTTTAAAAATTTGTTATACAGCAAAAATTGATAATTTAGAGGTGATTGAACAAAGTAAAATTGATTTAATTCCGGGCATTTACCAAGAACAAATCCCCAAGGCTTATGAGCTTCGAGTTACCTGTTTTGGTGATTTTATCGTTGCAGTAAAAATTGATTCTCAAATTGATGAGGCAGGTAAAATTGATTGGCGCACACTCGGGCATCAACAATTAAAAATCGAGGCCTATGAACTTCCAGATGATTTGAAACAAAAAATTCGATTTTTGATGCGAGAACTCGGCATTGTTTTTGGATGCCTTGATTTTGTTGTGACTCCGCAAGGTGAATATATCTTTCTGGAGGTCAATGAGCAGGGGCAATTTTTGTTTATTGAGCAACTAATGCCTGAATTACCCATGCTAGATATTTTTGTGAATTTTTTGATTCAACAATCGATAGATTTTCATTGGGTAAAACAAAAAAACCGCCTCAAAATGAAAGATTTTGAAGGTCTAATTGATCAACAGCTTTCAGACAATAAATCTAAACATATTGATTTAAGGAGTTTGAGTTTTAAACAAAAACAAGTCAGTTAGAAAAAAGGATTTTTATGAAAATTTTTTTAAATATCATCTTTTTGAGCCTATGCGCACTATCTATTTTTGCCGATGACATTGATGTATTTGGAGTCGATGATATCACCCAACAAAAAATATTAAAACGCTTTGGTCGTCCTGTATTAATGAATCAGAAAAAAATATTTTATGCCCGTTCATCGGGCGTAAATATGGAACAAAAGAACTTAGAGCAAGCTATCGTTCACCAGTTTCATCTGCCAGCTGTGCGCTTTGAAAATGTTTATTATCCCAATCATTCTTTTTATACCACCATAGAGGTGTTACCCAAACCCTTGCAAGAAAGCGCCTCTTATCAATACATCCCTAAAAAGCCCTATGATTTAATCGATAGAATGATAATTTTTAAGGATGAAGCAATAAAACTTTATCTCAAACAACCGCAGTTAGCATCTGAGCTTCAGTGTCTGGATTTTCATTGTCTTGTTGAAGAACATTCGATTCTACAATCTGAGTTAGATGATTTTCGAAAATTAGTTCCACAACAAATGGTGCTTGTGGATAAAACCTTATTAGGAGATAAAAATTTAGAAAGACAAAGAGCTGCAATTTTTTTATTGGCTTATTATCCCAATCATAAACTGATTCTTCAAAGATTAGAGACCTTACTTCATCATCAAAATCGTTTTATTGTACATGATACCTTAAGGTTACTTGGGGAGTATTTAAAGCATTATCCCAAGACCTCAGTAAATATAAAACAAATCTCAAATTTTTTAAGTGCCCATGATTTAGCAGTTCGGCATAAAGCATTGCTGGTTTTAGAGGTTTTGGCTCATCAAAAGTGTCATCATCTAGAGCTTAAACAAGAAGCAGGGCAAGCTTTACTTGAATTATTAAAGCTTAAACAACCCAACAATCATGAATTGGCATATCAAATATTATGCTTAATCAGTCAAAAGAATGATGCGGATACGGATTTACCTGCCTGGAATAAATGGCTGGAGGACGGCAAATGAATGACTCAAAATCTTTAAGATTTTCTATTATCGTTTTTTTGGCTTTGTTGGTTGTTATTGGTTTGAGTCCATGGACGCCTCGTTATCCTATTTCTGCCAAATTGATTTATCAACCTAAATTATTTGTGATGCGGGCTTCACTTTCTGGAGTATTAAAAAATCCTAGTATTCGGGCAGGAAGTCAGGTCACACAAGGAGACGAGTTGTTTTCATTTATTCCCACCAAATCTTTAATGAATGAAAAATACGAGCAATTGAAGTTAGACCAACTTGAAAAAAAATTACAGTTTTATGATAAAGAACTCTCATGGCAAAAAGCCTATTTAAGTCGTTTGCATCATTTGTATCAAAAGAAATTGATTGCAGCCGAAGAGTATCAACAAAAAAAATCCCGTTATTTTCAATATGGATTTGAAAAATATGCGGTGATAGAAAAGATAAATGCTCTAAAGCATCAGCAAATGCATCGATTACAAGCACCTATTGCCGGAACAATTTTAAAGGTATTTGCCCAACATGGTGAATTGATTTATAAAAACCAAAAATTAGTGATTATCGAGCCGCAAGATGTAAAAAGAAAATTTTTGATTCAAGTCCCAATTGATTTAAAAGATAAAGTGTTTATTGGACAAACTCTTCAACTAGCTTGGAACAATCAAGCGCGAGTTCAAAATTATCCAATTGTTGCTACAGTACAAGAAATATCTCCAGTGCTGAAAAAAAATAGTTTGGTCTTACTCGCAAAAATTCAGACATTTCATGCTAAAAAGCAAAATCTCTACAGTAAATTGCCTTTAAATGGCTATTTAATAGGTCCAAGACAAGCATTCTGGAAATTTTTGAAAAATAGTTTGATGGGGGAAGAATGAGGTTTTTAAATTTAAAAGAAGTCTTTTTAAAGGGCTTGAGTGTTCAAAAAAAAATTTATCACAAACCAAATGATTTAAAAGAGTCAG
>DNMA01000020.1 GCA_003489505.1 Legionellales bacterium
GATTAGATAAGGCTGTTCAAATTATTATTAATCAGGCAATACTGATTGAAGTTTTTTCTGTAAAAATTATGTACGAATTTATGATGAGTATGATAAAATATTAGAATAATATTTGCTGGAGTAATAGATACCATGCCATTGAGTAAAGAAGAAAAAAAATTATTTTTAATGCACCAAGATAAACCGCTAGTCGGTTTAATCCATAAAGAAACAAAAGAAATTGTTCTAGCACCCTGTATTACCCCAAAAGTCTGCTTAAACTTCAACCCAGATGGAAAAGCTATCTCTGGTACTTACATGGAAGATCAAAATGATATTCAAATGGAGGAACTAGAAAAATTTAATGACCTCATCCAAAAAGGCTATGTACCCAGATTGGCCTATATTTCTGAATTTATCGAAAAATCTGCTCATGAATTTTTATTTGAGCAAAAATGTTCATCAACAAGAAAATCAGAATGGGGTGGATTTGCAGTCCAGGTCAACTCATCTGGCTCATTGGAATACCAATTTGTATCAGGAGCATTTAACTCTCCAAAAGGCAAAAGAGTAAAAGGTGCACTTTTGTCTGAAGACTTAATCAGCGAGGTCTTAAGACAATTTAATGAATATATGCCTAGTGCATCAGTGCCAGTCACCCCAGTATCTGCTCAGGAACCCATACGATTTGAAAGCCCTCCTCGCAAACGTCTTTGTTCGGTCACTCCAAGCAAAATGGGTTTTTTTGCTGGAATTTCTGCAGGTATTCCTCCCAGAGAAACAAGCTCTCATTCCCCATCCCGCTAAGCCACGGTTTCTAAAACCCTCACTGTTTGAGCGAGGGAATCCCTCAAAAGTTTCATACAAAACATTCATTTGGTGTTCATTAAAAAAACACACTTACGCCGAAGGACTACTTATCTATAAGAGATATCTTACAAAGCAATCATCCAGAGATACTAGCGTAATCGATAGGAAAAAGTTATTCTAAACACATAGGAAATGTTGTTGAAGACATGGAATTGTCAGACAGGATGTCACTCAATTAAGGCGATGGACAGAACAGCTGCAAGGATGCAGCACCGTTCTCAGTCGCTTTTTTTATTTGTAAAAAAATAATTGCGAACACAGTCATCGACTATGTCCGCAGTTGGCTTGGATTAAACGTCAATAAAGCGTGCTGATAATGCATTGCTCTCAATGAAGTCCCGACGAGGGTCTACCTGATCACCCATCAAACAAGTAAAAATCTGATCGGCAGCAACCGCATCTTCAATCGTGACTTGTAACATACGTCGCGATAAGGGGTCCATCGTAGTCTCCCAAAGTTGTTCGGGGTTCATTTCACCAAGACCTTTATAACGCTGGATGTTTTGGCCACGTTTAGCTTCTTCCATCAACCAATTGACCCCTTGTTGGAAATCTGTGATTTCAGCAGATTTTTCACCACGACAAATCTTTGAGCCAGCTTGCACCACAGAAGATACTTCTTCTGCAATTGCACAAAGCTCTTTGTAATCTTTGCTCATAAACCATTCTTTTTGGAAAGTGTAAGCCGTACGCATGCCATTTTGTTCATGATGTGCTCTTGGCAAGTAAACATTTAAGTCTTCTTGATAAAACACTTCCAAATCATAGTTTTGCCATGCCAATGGATTATTGCTAAAACTTAATTTTAATTGTTCAACCCATGCAGTGACTTTAGCCTCATCATGTAAATCATCCAATTCGAGAACTGGCACATGAGATAACTGGCGTAATAAGACCTCTGGATAAGTTAATTGATGACGGTCAATTAATTTTTTAAATCGGTTAAACTTTTTAACCAATAATTCTAAAGCCTGAGGCATAATAGGCGGCAAACCCTCACCAGGAATCAATGATGCATCATTTAAAGCCTGTTGTAATAAATAAGCCTCTAATGCGTCATCATCTTTAACATATTGCTCTTGTTTACCATTTTTAACCTTATACAAAGGAGGTTGAGCAATATAGATATAACCTCGACTTATTAATTCTGGCATTTGCCGGTAGAAAAACGTCAACAGCAGGGTACGAATATGCGAGCCGTCAACGTCGGCGTCGGTCATGATAATGATGCGATGATAACGAATTTTATCTGGGTCATATTCTTCTGCTCCAATGCCACATCCAAGAGCTGTAATTAAAGTGGCCACCTCTTGAGACGCTAACATTTTATCAAAACGAGCTTTTTCAACATTCAGGATTTTACCTTTTAAAGGCAAAATTGCTTGGAAATGTCTATCACGACCTTGTTTAGCTGAACCACCCGCCGAGTCACCCTCTACGATGTATAATTCACTTTTAGCAGGGTCTTTTTCACGACAGTCAGCTAGTTTTCCAGGAAGCCCTGCAATATCTAAAGCCCCTTTTCGACGCGTCATATCACGGGCACGGCGTGCGGCCTCTCTTGCTCGTGCGGCCTCAAGCATTTTACCGACAATAGCTTTGGCAATTGATGGTTTTTCCATCAAGTAATCATGCAGCTTTTCACCCACCAAAGATTCAACCGCTGATTTCACCTCAGATGAAACAAGTTTGTCTTTAGTTTGGGAAGAAAACTTAGGATCTCTTACTTTAACCGATAATACGGCTGTTAAGCCTTCTCTGGCATCATCACCGGTGGTGGCAACTTTAGCTTTTTTACCAATCCCTTCTTGTTCAATATAAGTGTTCAAGGTTCTGGTTAAAGCGGCACGGAACCCGGCTAAGTGGGTACCACCATCTTTTTGTGGAATATTGTTAGTAAAACAATAAAAGTTTTCTTGGTAGGAGTCATTCCATTGGAGAGCCAATTCGACACCCACTCCGTCTTTATCGCCTGAGGTATAAAATACACTCGGCATGACTGGCGTTTTATTTTTATTTAATAACTCAACAAAAGCACTAATACCACCTTCGTAACAAAAAACATCATGTTTTTGTGTGCGCTCATCAATTAATTCAATGCTAACACCTGAGTTTAAAAATGAGAGCTCTCTTAAGCGTTTTGCCAAAATCTCATAATGAAATAAAATATTGGTAAACACTTCAGCACTTGCTTGGAACCAAACAGAGGTTCCAGTGCTATCTGCAACACCTGTTTCTGCTAAAGGAGCATCTGGAACACCATTACGATAATGCTGTTCGTATAATTTGCCATTTCGACGAATAGTCAGATGTAGTTCAGAGGATAATGCGTTGACCACCGAGACACCCACCCCGTGTAAACCACCCGATACTTTATAAGACTGATCGTCAAATTTACCACCAGCATGCAGGATAGTCATAATCACTTCCGCGGCAGATCGACCTTCTTCTGGATGGATATCAACCGGAATACCACGACCATCGTCACTGACAGAAACAGCATCATCTGAATGAATCACAACTTTGATAGTTCGACAGTGACCAGCCAAGGCCTCATCGATAGAGTTATCAACAACTTCAAAAACCATATGATGCAAACCGCTTCCATCATCAGTATCACCGATATACATCCCTGGACGTTTTCGAACAGCATCTAAGCCTTTTAAAACTTTAATCTTACTGGAATCGTAGGTGGTTGTGTCTGTCATGCATACCCTCGGGATTAATCCGTTTATCAATCATAAGATTATATCAGATAACAAACTAATCAGCGAGTCATGAATTAAGAGACATGAAGGGTCATTTCGCCCCTTAAGTCAAGTAACATTTGTTGACGAACCTGGGAAATATCTTTGTATTTGGATAGAAGATATAATAATTTACAATGTGCAGCTTCTGGGGTCATATCATAACCGCTGAGTAAGCCAACTTGTTGTAAACTATAACCTGTTGCATATTGTCCCATCTCCACTTGACCGTGTAAGCACTGGGTACAATTGACCATCACGACACCGCGGTCGGAAGCCTTTTTCAAGAGATTTAAAAAAGCTGGATTATTATTTTGGGCATTACCACTGCCAAAGGTTTCTAAAACCAAGCCCTCCACAGGTTGCTCAACAATAAACTGTAAAACCTCAGTGCTAAATCCTGGAAACAATCGAAAGTTTGCAATAAAGTGCGGTGATATTTTTTGCAAGCTCATCTCAGCTTGTGGTTTATTTAAAATATAATTGGGTTTGATTCGAATATGAATACCAATATCTGCTAAATAGGGATAATTGGGCGTATCAAATGCCGCTAGCGCTTGGGCGCTAACTTTCCGAGCTCGATTGCCACGCATCAATTGATGATCAAAGTAAATGCAAACCTCGGCTAAATCGGCATTAGCACATATCCATAAAGAGCTGGTTAAATTATCGGTAGCATCATTTCGAACTTCTGTTAAAGGAATTTGAGACCCTGTGATAATCACAGGCTTTCCTAAATTTTCTAACATAAATGATAAGGCAGATGCAGTGTAGGCCATGGTGTCGGTACCATGTAAAACCACGAATCCATCGTATTGATGGTAATGATTAAAAATGTCCTCCCCAATTAAATTCCATTCATTCAAAGTCATATTGGATGAATCTAATAAAGGCTCATATTCATGGATATCATAAGAGGGCATCTCAGGATGTTGTAAACTTAAAATTTTAGGTAAAGTTTTGGCTAAATGACCTTGAGCCGGCGCAAAACCTTGAGCAGTGCGTACACTTGAAATGGTTCCACCGGTATTGATAATTAATATTTTTTTCTTCATTTCTCAAGGCCCAAAAATTTAAATCGTCAATATTGTCTCATAGTGCTCATGAACTTGCATCTATGTTTTTTAAAATCAAATCCACTCGTTCAGCAACACTTAAGACAGGTAAAATAATTGGCTCATATTTCATTAAACGATAAGCACCTAAAATTAATTTTCCTAAAACCTTTGCCCCTTCTTCGCTTTCTTTTCGGACTCCATCTTGAATAACGGGCAAACCCTCGCAATAAAAAACATGCTGATATCGCCTGAAACGCGCTGCACGAACAGCATCTTCGGGATTTAAATGATTATAATTAAAATAAGCGATGCTATCAGGAATTCCTCTATCAAAAAATATTCTTTGGCTAGCATCTAAGAAATGCTCACGCCGACACGTAATTGCTAAAATCTCTCTCTGAAAGGTTTCGATTTTTGAATGTTGGCGCTGCTTAGAACATTCAACAAGCATTTCACGTGCAATTTCTGGACTTGTAATATAACCTTTTTCTTGTAAAGCATCGATCAAGGTGGTTTTCCCTGATGAAGGAGGACCCGTCACAACAATCCAATAGGTATTCTTCATCATTTTCCTTAAAATTAACTATACTTTTATTATGGATATATTTTTTACCGAATTCCAATATGAAGATAACTTTTTTAGGTGGCGCACAAACCGTGACGGGTTCTAAAATCTTACTAGAGCACGCTAAAATAAGGATACTTATTGATTGTGGGCTATTTCAAGGTTTGAAAGAATGGCGTCTTCGCAACTGGTCACCACTTCCCATTTCGCCTGAGCAGATTGATGCGGTCTTATTAACCCATGCGCATATCGACCATAGTGGTTACATCCCAATTCTCGTTAAATCTGGCTTTAAAGGAAAAATATTTTGTACTCAAGCCACGTTTGATCTTTGTAAAATTTTATTACCCGATAGTGGTCATTTACAAGAAGAGGATGCAAGACTTGCCAACCTCTACCATTTCTCCAAACACACCCCTGCACTACCTTTGTATACAGAAGAAGATGCTGAATACTGTTTAAAACAATTTGAAGTGATCAACTTTGACATGCCTTATCCATTATTTAAAGATTTACGTTGTACATGGCGAAGAGCTGGCCACATTTTGGGTGCAAGTTTTATTGAAATACAAAATCCTCATCAAACCATTGTATTTAGTGGTGACTTAGGTAGGCCCAGAGACCCCATCATGCAGGCGCCGGTTCATCCAAAAAATTGTCGAACCTTGATTATCGAATCGACGTATGGGAATCGAAAACACTCAGAAGAAGATACATTAGAAATCATTGCTCACTGCATTCGTGAAACTGCATCCAGAGGTGGGC
>DNMA01000049.1:0-2340 GCA_003489505.1 Legionellales bacterium
TTCATTGGATTTCATTTCTAAGTATAAGTTGCCCACACCATAATTTTGAACCTCTGATAAAGCTTTACGATAAAATGTCACTGCTTTATCAAACTTATTCATACCAGTATAAATGTCACCACGCAATTCATCAACTAAAGGTAAATATGCAGGACTTTTCATACCTTTTAAAATTGATAGAGCATCAGTATATTTTTGATGCGCCACCCAAAGCCTTGCTAAACGAATTTTGGCAACATCAGCCATTTCGGTAATTCGACTGTTTTCAGCAACCCATTTTAATTGGGTTTCTGCATCAGCGTATTCTTTTGAAGAAACAGCAATTTTAGCTAATGATAAACGCGCAGCATCTGCATAGATTGAGTTGGGATAGTCATCGACTAAGGAATTAGCAATTTCTTTAATTTGTTCACTTTGATGATTAGCAGAGGCTAACATCATCCGCTCATAGGTATTAGAGGCCAGTTGTAACTGGCTTTGTTGATGCCACTGCCAGTATTTATAAGCTGAGCAAGCTAATAACACCAAAGAAAAGATAATAATAACAATAGCATTATACTTTTCCCACCACTTTTTAAGAGCATTCCACTGCTCATGTTCATTTAAATAGACATTCATCATTTTAAATCCTTAATATGGCGCATGAGCCAATCATTGATCTCATTAAAAGAAACAGAAAATTGTTTATTTTCTTGTTCGTTTTGACGTAATAATTTTACAGTAACCATTTGGTTTTGAAGTTCTTCTTGCCCCAAAATTAAACCGATTGAGGCGCCACTTCGGTCTGCCTTTTTAAATTGACTTTTTAAGCTAGTCGACAAAAGACTAATCTCTACATCCAATGGTGTTTGCTGACGAATAGACTCAGCTAGTTTAATCGTTTGCGCTAGAGGTTGTTCCTCCTGCGTCATCACATACACATCCACATGTTTTTCTACTTTTTTATGGGCTTGTTGTAATAAAATAATTCTTTCTATACCTAAAGCAAAACCAACAGCAGGCACAGCATTTCCACCTAATTGCTCAACTAAACCGTTATAACGCCCACCTGCACAAACTGTTGCCTGACTTCCTAACTCCGTTGTCACCCACTCAAATACTAAATCATGATAGTAATCTAATCCACGAACTAAATAAGGATTAATTTGATAAGAAATTCCAAGTGACTCTAGGCCATGACAAAGTATTTCAAATGACTGTTTCGATTGGTCTGAAATAAAGTCCATTAATTGTGGTGCATTTTTAAGGAGTGCTTGGATAGACTCAGATTTACTGTCCAGTAATCTTAAAGGATTTTTTTCCAGTCTTTTTAATTCTTCTTCTGTTAATGCTGTTTGGTGTAGCTTGAAAAAATTCACTAGCTCTTCACGATAATGGGCTCTATCTTCAGATGAGCCTAAGCAATTAATTTGTAAAGAAATGGTTTCTAATAATTCTAATTCTTTCCAAATTCTTTGTGTCATCGCTAAAAGTTCCAATTCAGCAGAGACCTCTGGAATACCAAATACTTCTACACCGAACTGATTGAATTGACGATATCGGCCTTTTTGAGGTTTTTCGTGACGAAACATGGGGCCCATATACCAGACCTTTTGTGCTTGTCTTAACAAGCCATGTTCAATCATTGCACGAACACAAGAAGCTGTACCCTCAGGACGCAGGCTGATTGAATCACCATTCATGTCCACAAAGGTATACATTTCTTTTTCAACGATATCAGTAACTTCACCAATAGTTCTTTTGAATAAAGCAGTTTGCTCAATCAGAGGGAGCCTAATTTCTTGGTAGGCGTAGGAATCACAAATTTTTTGTAATACTTTTTCCGTAAACTGCCACAATGATGTCTCACTAGGTAAGACATCATTCATACCACGAATGGCTTGGAAACGAATGGACACCAAATTACTCCGTTGTTGCTGCAGGTACAGTTAGATTTTGCTCTACAGTGTTTTCATTTAATAATTTTCTCATTTTTGACAGATCAGTCACTTTAACATCAGGCTTACCATCATCGTTTTGAGCGGCTGCAGCAACAGCTTGCTCACTAGAATTGTTTTCTGCTGATTGAAACAAGTCTTTAGGTAAAAAATCACCAACAGGTTTATTTTCCATCCACCACAATCCTCCAGCAGCTAGAGCACCTAAAACAAATAATCCAGTAACCCAATGGAACCAACGTTCATTTGATTCTGCTTCAATAGGAGTATGATTTTGCCATAAATGTGATGCAAATTTTGGTTCTGTAGGCATCAATGTTGTATAAGCTTTGATTAAATCATCAGCACAAGGCAAATCTAGATGTTTGCAATATGCGCGAATATAGCCTTTAACAAAAACAGG
>DNMA01000049.1:2639-2972 GCA_003489505.1 Legionellales bacterium
TATAGCCTTTAACAAAAACAGGACTTGGTAAAGCATCGTACTCATCAGCTTCCAAGTGTTGTAGGACTTGAGTACGTAAATTTAACTTATTAGCGATATGCTCAATGGATAAACCTTTTTTTTCTCGCTCTGCTGACAGAAAAGAGCCAGGTTTAGAGATTGTTTTGAACTCATCACTTTCGTTATTATTTAATGTCATATTTAGCTCCACAAGGCTCACGTTAAATCCTATTTAATAAAGAATACAACTTTAGTGAATAATCTATCGAATCATTATACTCATGAATCTTATCGATTCCAAGTTTATTTTGATTAATTCATAGGAGTATTGAT
>DNMA01000044.1:0-315 GCA_003489505.1 Legionellales bacterium
GTTCATAATCTTTTTTTGGGGGGGGGGACGGATGAAGCTGCTGTGAATGCAGGTATTAAATTTGACAGCGCTTTGTTCACTCAAATTTTTGGTTATTCAGCTTATTTAGGAATTTATGTTTCGATGTATATAACTGTAGTACAAAAATCTTTTACGATGATTTTTAGTCTACCAGATAAAATTTTACGTTGGATCGGTGCGCAGCAAGAAGCTTTTGGACAAGAGATTCAGCATTGGGCTGAGGAAAGCAAGCAAAAAGTTGAACAACTTGGTCAACAGGCTGAAAAAGGTCTGGGGCAAGCTGATAAGTCTGAA
>DNMA01000044.1:651-1058 GCA_003489505.1 Legionellales bacterium
CAGACGATATCGCTAAAGAACGCAAAGGTGGTAGTGGATCGATTAAAGGTGGTGGTGAGTAGTATACAAGAAAACCAATGCAATAGATTTTAGTTTTTATCGGCGTGAAGGGTACCTAATGTGATGAGTTTATAGGTTTTTTCACTGATAATGCCATCTTTATATTTTTGCTGGGCATCGTTTGTCATCAGTTGACCATGCTCTCTGACTAAGCGACGAGTTGCTGAAGTAATATCGTTGGGATCACTTTCTAATAAAATGTCACGAATTTTTTCATCAAATACTAAATACTCTCGAAGTGCAACGCGTTTTCCATCTATAGTCGGAACAAGCTTTTGCCAAATACATAAACGAATAGTTTCTAAAATATCAATGGTTCGTCCTAAGCGTTCATCTTTGGGATAAGA
>DNMA01000044.1:1388-3588 GCA_003489505.1 Legionellales bacterium
CGACGCATGGTTTCAGCAACACCTGATGTATGTAATGTGGTATAAACGGGGTGACCAGTCAATGCTGCCTCAAGCGCCGCGCTGATGGTTTCAGCATCACGACATTCCCCAACCATAATCAGTCTAGGTTTTCTTCTTAAAGCGTTTCTGACACCCTCTGCAAAGCTTGGAATATGTCTTGGGATCTCTGATTGACTGACTACGGCAGAAGTCGTTTGAATTTCATCAAAAACAAACTCAATGGGAGATTCATAAGTTAGAACTTTTCGATTAGAATCCTCTTGTTCGATTAATTCTCTAATAATAGAAGCCAGTAAGGTTGATTTACCAGAACCGGTTGCTCCTGTGACAAAAACAATCCCTTCTTGTGGGGCGAGCGCTTTGATGACATCTTGCGGCAAATCCATGGTATCGAGTTGAGGGGGAGTAGTGGGAATCGTTCTTAAAGTGATTTGTATTCCATCATGCCCATCTATCAAGCAGGCAGTTGCATTGACACGAAAACGAAAACGCTCGCCGCGAGTGGGGCGAAATTCATAATGGGTATCAATATCTTGCCCTGACAAAAGTTGTGTTGTGGCATTAGGTCCATAAATATAGTTAATCATATCGCTGACTTCAGCATTGGATAATCGACGACTTGTAATTTGAATTAAGCGACCATAAATCTCTGCCATGATGGGCGTGCCGGTTTGTATAGTCACGTCAGAGGCTTGAAGGCCAGTTGTGAATTCAAGCATGGCATCCATGTTGATGCTTGTGAATCGAGAAGGCTCATTGGGTAATTGCATTAAAGTCATCTTTCATCCACCGCACTAATATTAGGTTGCCAGGTATTACTGGATATAGTAATTTTTGCTTGATTTATCTTTTGCTCAAGCTTAGTGAATTTAGAAATAGCCTCTTCATCTTTATCCAGTGCTGCATGCCACTCATTGGGATTGATATTTAAAGCAGGTAAAGCAGTAATTCTTAATACTCTATCGTCAATATGCATTTCTTCGGCATCACCAGTTACCCCTAAATCAGTATGAGAAACAAAAGGAGGAGATACCATATTCATCGCCAATAATTTTCGATACAAAATCATGCCGTTAAAATCTTGTTTAATTCGGGCAATACTCTCTTCTAATATGGTATTGGCTTGTTCGACACCTTGTTGCCAGCCACGTGCTACATAGGTCTTCCAAATAGCAGCCTCTTCTTTGGTTGCCGGCAATAAGCTTGGATGAGGGGGCTCCGGTGATTGATAGTCCATCCATAAGTACTCTCGCCAATTGGGGGCGGTGGTGATAAAGTGAGCTTGCTTGTAAACCCGGTAGGTACGGTTTGATACTCGTATAGATTGTAAATCATCTAAATTAAAGGTGTTACGTCCTTCAAGCAATACTGGGGGCATGACATTATGCTCGAGAACGAGGGCATTAAAATCATAAATTTTATCAAGGTATCTTTGATGAGTGACCAACTGATTATCAATTTCTTTGGCACGAATAGCTAATCCAGTTTGAGCACCTACACTTAAAGCCGTATCTTTGATAGCGGTTTCACGAATTTTATTCATGCTATGCGTGTTATTTTTACCGGAAATTTTCTTTTTATTACTCATCGCCATTAAAGATTCAAGCGTAACGGGTCTATCATTGTCAGAATAATATTGTGCGCTTCTGGAGGCGCAGCCAGAAAACAAAAAACAAAGCAATAATACTTGAAATGGTTTAGCCATAAAATTTCACATATCTTAATTCAATTACTTGATTCTTAGGATAGACATGAATGCTTGCGCGATTGCCAGCTTGATAGTCAATATTACGTAAAATTTCAGCCAGACTTTGGTCTTTAACATTCATATTAATTAAAATGGGCACGGTGGGTGGATGCCCTAAAATACGTAAACGATATCTTGCTGCATGCGATACTCTTTGAAGAAGTTCCTCAATAGGGCCAACCCAATCAATTGACGCACGAGTTTGTAAATTATAAGAGCTGGGAATATTAATTGAATTGCCCATATCTTTAGGAAGTAAAACTTTTTCAATCTTTGCCATTTCTAACATCGAGTCAGAAATAGAGTGAGCAGCTTCTGCTAATTTGATACTTGCATCATCACTGGGGGCATTGATGGGTGGGCGTTTTTGCATAGGAGCAGCGCAAGCTGTAACGAAAATGATAGTAAAAGCAATCAATGAAAATTTAATTT
>DNMA01000199.1 GCA_003489505.1 Legionellales bacterium
TAATGATTGGGGTGACACAGTTTGATGAACACTCTCGTCAACCGCCTTGGTAGGATCCGTATGCCAGGTGGTGAGAGGGGCCGGGGACTTTGATCCTCTCCTTCTCGATTTGACATCTTAAGCATTCATCGCCTAACTAAATGCTTGAGCTTCATGGTCGTTCAGATTAATATGGAAGTATGACGAATAATAAGGATTTAAGATGTTTCGAGGAAGTATAGTGGCGTTGGTGACGCCGATGAAAAACAATCAAATTGACCTACAGCGTTTTGAAGAATTGGTCTTGCGCCATATTGATGCAGGCAGTCATGGCATTGTGGTGGCAGGCACCACCGGGGAGTCCGGCACTTTAAGTCCCCAAGAAAAAATCATCTTGGTGAAAAAAGCCGTTGAACTTTCCAGAAATCGCTTGCCCATTATTGCAGGGATTTCTTGTAATGCGACACATGAAGCGATTAAGTATGCTCGAGAGATGATGGAACTTGGCGTCGATGGTATTCTGGTGATGACCCCTTACTACATTAAACCGACTCAAGAAGGGCTCTATCGTCATTACAGCCAGATTGCAAATGCAGTTCCTCTACCTATTATTCTATATAATGTACCAACCCGAACAGCAGTAGATTTACAACCAGAAACAGTGGCTCGTTTATCTGAAATATCAAATATTGTTGCGATTAAAGAGGCTACGGGTCAATTTGCTCGTTTACAAGAGCTTCAAAAGCTTTGTGATCATCGCATAGATATTTTAAGTGGTGATGATATCACTTGTGCCTCTTGGTTAGTTGCTGGTGCAAAAGGTGTGATATCGGTAACTGCTAACGTGGTTCCAACTGAAATGGCAAAAATGTGTGAAGCCGCAATGGATGGAGATGATGCCAAATGTCTTAAAATACAACAAGGCTTGATGGATTTACATCATTATTTATTTGTTGAAACCAATCCGATTCCTGTTAAATGGGCCTTACATCGTTTGGGCTGGATGAGTGATGAAATCCGAATGCCTCTCACTGTTTTATCAAGCTCTTTGCATGAGCCGTTCGAAGCCATACTTAAACAAATGAATTTGTACTAAAATGAGGATGTGAAGGTGTTAAAAGTTTTAATCGTAGTCAGCTTGATGGTAGGTCTTGTGGCTTGCCAAGTTCCATACCCATCAAATGAAAAAGACGCATATTTAAAAAGTAAAAATGGACCGAGTTTGGTGGTGCCACCACCTTTACAATCTGATGAAATCAGTTCATTTTATAATCTGCCCGATGCTGAAGGAAATAAAAAAGTAAGCATCAAACCTTAAAAGGCTTGAAATGAAAAAATCAGAAAGAACAAAGGAACGTTTATCTGAGTTATCGAGACGACTGATTGAAGCGCAGCGTAAAATCACCATCTTGGATGCTATCAAATGGAATGATGTAATCCGAGATGATTTCTTTAAGCATGACTGTAAAAAGTTACCTAAAGTCAATAAAGCTTATTATGAGTCGATGCCTCTGCCTTTTGATGTGCATCAAAAAAAAGAAGAATTTCGAAAAATTATTTGTGATACTCAAAACTATTTTGGGAATTTCTCACCAATTAGTCGTTTAATCATTTATCGCTGCCAAGAGTATATCCGCGCATTAGAAATGTTAGCCGTTCGCGGTACTCCTGAATTCTCTAAAATTGCTATTGAGCTTTATGGAAGCCCAACAGATGCCTTTTATCCCGGAGGACCTAAACTGGTAGAAATGGGGGCGACTTTATTTGGTTTGTTAACCAGTTTGGATGTGAAATTACATGCCGAAGCCGATGTTAAAAAATTTACTGCAAAAGAAGGTCAAGAAATTTTACAAACAAAGTTGACGGATTATTTTCAAGGTTCAAAAAACCCTGTTCGAGTTTTGGTCAGCGATGGGATGGTTGCGGATGCCTCGGCCGGTGCTGATAGTATTCGTTTAAAAGACGGTGTTTTATTTAGTGAAAGAGATTTACGATGTTTGGAAGTTCATGAAGGTTGGGTACATGTGGGCACCACCATTAATGGTGCAGCTCAGCCCTATTGTGATTTCTTAAGTAAAGGGTCACCCAGTTGCAGTGTGTTGCAAGAGGGGCTTGCGGTTTTAACAGAAGTGATTACCATGTCTTCTTATCCCAGCCGCATGAAAAAAATCACGAATCGTGTCGTTGCCATGGATATGGTGGTCAAAGGTGCTAATTTTATTGAAGTTTTTGAGCATTTTTTAATTTGTGGTTGCGCGCGTGAAGAAGCTTATGCGCATACCGTCAGAGTTTTTAGGGGTAGCACACCAGAAGGTGGACCGTTTACCAAAGATTTGTCTTATGCCAAGGGATTTTTACTGGCCTATAACTATATTCTCTTTGCCATTGCAGAGCATGCAGTGGATATTATTGCGCTTTTATTTGTGGGCAAAATTTCTTTAGAAGATTTACCCATGTTAGTCGAGCTAAGAGATTTGGGACTGCTTGAAAACCCACCATTTTTACCGCCACAAATCAAAGATTTATCAGGCCTGAGCTCCTGGATGAGTATATTTTTATATTTGGATAAATTTGATTTTAAAGAAATTCAAAAGAACTTTAGATTTTTATTGCCAAAATAGGTAAAATAAACGCAGTCAAATTGGAGATACTGTGGATAAATCAAAATTAGCGATTGGTGTATTTGATTCAGGCATGGGGGGCTTAACCGTGTTAAAAGCTCTACGCCATCATTTACCTCAAGAAAATTTTATTTATTTAGGCGATACAGCACGTTTACCATACGGTACTAAAAGTGCAGAGACCGTTCAGCAGTATGCCACTCAAATGACACGTGTTTTAATTGAAAAACAAATCAAGGCTTTGGTGATTGCTTGTAATACGGCCACCACCGCAGCATTAGGGCACTTACAAAGCTTGTATCCTGATTTACCCGTGATGGGGGTGGTTGAGCCCGGTGCGCAAGCTGTGATTGAAACCACAAAAAATGCCAAAATTTTGGTTTTAGCGACGGAAACCACCATTGCATCACATGCTTATCATCATGCAATTCAAAAAGGCTTACCACAAGCTGATGTTCAAGGGCAGGCTTGTAGTTTATTGGTTGCATTGGCCGAAGAGGGGATTGTTCAGCATGATATTGCACGTTTAACCCTGCAATATTATCTACCCCACCACATTCACCAAGATACTATTTTACTCGGTTGTACGCATTTCCCCGTTTTTAAACCTTTATTAGAATCCCTTTTGCCGCATGTCAATATTGTCGACTCAGCAACGGCAACGGCCAAATTACTCGAAAAGATCTTAAGAGAAAAAGATTTATTACATTCAGGACCGGGGCATTCGACTTATCTGGTGACCGATGCGATTACCCGTTTTTGTGGAATCGGTGAGATATTTTTGGGTGAGCCTATCTCGCCTCAACTCGTTCAACTCATTGACGCCGGTCGTTAAAACAAAATCTTTAATAAAAATAATTTAATATGTTATTATTCCGAGCATATATTGTATTTTAAAAGCAAGGAATGGTCGCCGATGCCTAAAACTATCCTTTTATCTCATCTGTATCATCAAGTCTTAAATGACATTAAAGCTTATACCCCTGAAACTTTTGAGAAGAAAGTATTAGGGGCTTCTTCTAAAAGAATTTTGCATAATTGGTTACAAGCCAATGATTATGAAATGATTTTTAAAGCTTTTGATGAAGAAAACTATGATTTAACCTATTATTTTATCGATAAATCTCAAAGTTTGGCGCGTAAAATCCTGCAGGCTCATGACTATAAGTTATTAACAATTTGTTTTTTTAGCGAAGATCATCAATTTTTTGATTATCTTTTTTCTTATATGGATGAAGATCAGTGTGAGAAGTTTTTTCATCATAAAGGTTTTGCTTTATTTAATTACGCTCTTAGAATAAATAGCCTGATTCATTTAAAAAAATTACTTGTTTGTGATATGAATGGCGTATCGGCATATCTATCCTATCGCCCAGATGTGTATTTATTAGAAATTATTGAAGCCAAACATTATGAGTTTTTTAAACTGTATATGTGTCAGCTAGAGCCCTCAGAGCGTTTAAAAATTTTAAAACAAAAAAATCTCTATCTCATCAAAGCTTGTATTACTCATAAAAGAAGCGATATTTTAAGATTAATTTTTAACAAGGTTCCCAATTTATTTGACAATGTTGATCCTAAGGTTTTAAGTAAAATGATTTCCTTGATTTTTATGGAGTCCACATCGCAGATATTTGAGCAATTTAAACCTTTAATCAAATCTAAACAAATAGCAAAAATCTACCCTTATCTTAGTGAATCATTTTATGATTTACTGGGTGAGCACAAAAGGGTTCAAGTTCTTGAACATCTTTTAATTGTCGCCCCTCATATTCAAGTATTTAACCAAAGCTATCTTCAGTTGAAAAAACTAAACACTGTGCGCGCTAAAAAACTGGTGACAAATAATCGGCCCTTGTATCAAGCCTTTAATTTTGTGAAAAGCTTGATGAGTTTAAATCCGATTGTTCCAGAGGGCATGGATGAAATCAAAAATGATTATGATGCAGGTGATGTCAATCAAAAAATGTTTTTGATTCAGAAGGTATTGTTATTACAGCGTTATGATGACAATACCTTAGCTTGTTTTGAACCGGTGTTATTAAAACTGGGGCATCAGACGATGAAAAAATTTAGTGTCGATGAGAATCACTTGATTCATCCATTTTTTCCAGTCATTGTTCAATTCTATTACCCTATCATGGTCCGAAAAATACTTAATCACCCTGATATTTCAGGGGGATTGATGTATTCGACTTTGAACTTTATTCAGGAAGTGAATGCCTTGAGGGTAGAGGATTTTCAAAGATTTCCTGCATATCCCAAGTGGAGCCTCACCAGTTATTTTGTCAGTGGACTCATTCATCAAAGAAATCATGTATTGTACCGTGAATTAGCCTACAACGATGAGTATATGCGTTTATGGCTATTGAAAACTTTAGC
>DNMA01000205.1 GCA_003489505.1 Legionellales bacterium
AGGGTATTATCAACGCCTTCTAGAGTTTTCCCTACAATCATTGTTCCATGTCCGAGGGTGAAAGCGCCCACTTCTGAACCGGTATGAACTACATGACTACCCACACCCCATGTGAATTGAGCAGTTTTACTACCTATTTCGTTGAGCATGGCAAATGATTGACATGAAATCATTAGTGCGCCAATACCCAATAGGCATTTACCTAACGCGTTCATTATATACTCCTAGAGTTTTAGTCCTTCTATTTGATTATAGTTCAAAAATTATACATCTGAAATAAAACATATGAAATTTCATGGAGTTACGACAGAAGAGACGGGGTCTGGGGCTTTTTGATCAAAATTATACTATATTTTAACTGAGTGAGTTTTTTAAAGGGATAGGTGTATGCCTCTTACATTGGCTCAGATGACTAAAAAAATGGAACAATGGAAAATAGAGGCGAGAAAAAAATGTCAACTTTCTTTTTCCGATCCAAAAAAAATGACTGAAATGCTGCTAGGTCGCGGTGGATTAGATTATGACGGTAAAGTATTAACCATGGAAAATTTTACGCCTGAAAAACAAAACAAGGCTTGGGAGCAGCTATTGTCTCGGTATGTAGATAAAGCAGGCGAGGTTATTCCCTTAGAGGAAATGCAGAAAATTGATAAGTCAGAGGGATATTCCTTTCACGATCCTGGTCGTTATAAAGGCCAAGTAATGGCGTTAGATTTACCCGATGATATGCTTAACCAATTAAATCTGATTGACATATTAAAATTAGAGGCCGTGGTATTTATAACTCAGGACATAGGGCTTAAGGAACGTTTAGTTTATATAAATCAAGATTTTGGTAACGATGAAGATTTATTAAAAGCAATGCAAATGAACCGTCAATTTGAAAAAGAGATACAAATCATCATTAAAGAAGAGATCGTAGACGGAATAAAGAAACTGGAACTTCAGGATTATAATAATGCGGTCACTGACCTGAAAAAAACCATAGAAAATTTAGACAGCCCAGGCACGTTTATAAATAAAGATGATAATAAAAAATGGGGGGAGAACATGTTAAAAGCAGCGCAAGATGCCCCACAACTTACCGTACGAGAAAAGACCATTGCAATTAAAGATGCCAAAAGCATGCTTCTTGGTGGGGAAGCCTCACTTAAATCCAGAAGTTCTGGACTTGAGGCTTTATATACTGTTTTTGCTAAACTTAAAGAGGGCTTAAAGTCTATATCTCCAACCATGTCATTTAAAAACAGGATTAATGAAATGAAATTATCCTCAGAAGAAGCTAAGATCCCAGAGAAAACTCAAGAGGTTCAACCCACCAATACAGGATCAAAAAGATTTAGTAGGTGACCATCTCTAACTACTCAATTAATGGGTGAAGAAACAAAGTCTTTAGTCCCAAGCCCGGATGGGATGACTCTATTCTAACTACTATCTTATCTCAAAATTTTTCATGAGGTCGCCCTGCATGAAAATTATCAAGTGGTTTAGAAAAATTTGTTATCATTCATTTACATTGAATTTCTTTTTTAAACTCAGCCATCAAGATATCGTGTGGTTTGGATTCATAATAATCCTCAATAGCACTTTTAAAAACACACTGACAATCATGAATACCAATGGAGTTGATTAGAGTCAACATGTATTTTTTATGTCAATAATTGATAAGCTTGTTAAGTATTTTTAATAAAGTTTTTTTCCGAAGAAGTCAGCATACAAATTAAAAAGTACCTTCTATAGTGGAGCCTTTTAAGATGCTCACAATTTTTTCAATAATGTCTGGATTGGCGAGTGTGGAAATATCTCCAAGACTATCTAAATCCAATAGTACAATTTTTCTTAATAATCTTCGCATGACTTTTCCAGAGCGAGTTTTAGGTAAACCCGGAACCCAAATGACATTCTCCGGAGTGGCAACGGGGCCAATTTTTTGGCGAAGATGTATTTTTAAGTCGTGGGTTAATTGGCTTGATATGACTATATCAGGATAAGCTACTGCAAAAACAATAATCGCTTCTCCTTTAATAGAATGCGGTATACCAATCACAGCGGATTCACTAACTGCAGGATGAGAAATGGCAGCACTTTCAAGCTCTTCAGACCCTAGGCGATGTCCAGAGACCTTGATCACATCATCCACTCGGCCGGTGATGATATATTCATTTTTTTCATTGAGAAAAGCACTATCACCTGTTAAGTAACCTTTTTGCGGTTGGGCAAAATATTGATTTTTAAATCGCTGCAAATCATTAAAAATGGTTTTCATCATGCCAGGCCACGGTTTTGTAATATAAAGCAAATTCTCTTCATCAATCAGGGCTTCAATACCTTGCATGGTGAGACCCGCACTGCCTGGGGAGGCTAAAAGATGATCTGGGCTGGTATAAATTAAGGCACCACCAGTTTCCGTTTGCCACCAAGTGTTGATAACAGGGCAGCGTTTTTTACCGATAGTCTCAAAATACCAAGTCCAAACATCAGGGTTAATGGGTTCACCAACGGTACCAATGAGTTCTAGGGACTTTAAAGAATAAGGTGAAATCCATTGCTCTCCTTCATGTCTTAAACTTCTTAAAACGGTCGGCGCAGTATAAAAATTTTCAATTTGATATTTATCGATAATTTGCCAATATCTTGAAAAGTTTGGATAGTTCGGGACGCCTTCATACATGACTGTTGTTGCAGCATTGAGTAAGGGGCCATAAATTAAATAGGAATGACCGGTAATCCAGCCAATATCTGCTGTACACCAATGTTTTTTATCGGGTCGGGGTTTGAAAATGATATCAAAGGTGTAGGCTACATACGTTAAATAGCCTCCCATCGCATGCACAATGCCTTTAGGCTTGCCAGTTGAACCTGAGGTGTAAAGTATAAAGAGTGGGTCTTGGGCATCTAACCATTCAACTGGACAAGTCTTTTGCATCATATCGATATGCTCATGATACCAAGTATCTCGAGGAGACTGCATCGAGGTCTTTTCTTTTAAATGCTCAATGACTAAAACATTTTTAACTGTAGGGCAGGTGGTGAGGGCATTATCGACATTGTTTTTAAAAGCAATGCGCTTATCGCCTCTTGGGCTTATATTCGTGGTGATGACTAATTGCGCTTGAGAGTCTTGAATCCGACTTTCTAGCGCCT
This sequence comes from Legionellales bacterium, assembly GCA_003489505.1. Taxonomy (GTDB): domain Bacteria; phylum Pseudomonadota; class Gammaproteobacteria; order Legionellales; family Legionellaceae; genus UBA2653. The sequence continues at coordinate 3,145 of DNMA01000205.1, forward strand.
CAGCAGAAAAACCTCCAAAAATAACATTATGAATGGCGCCAATGCGGCTACAGGCTAAAATGGCATAAATGGCTTCAGGGATCATGGGCAAATAGATACAAACCACCTGGCCTTTTTTGATACCTAGCTTTTTGAGTAGATTGGCCATCTGGCAGGTTTTTTCATGAAGTATTTGGAAGCTAATGGCTTGACTTTGATGGGTCTCATTACCTTCCCAGAGAATGGCAATTTTCTCTGCATGATCGGGCAGATGCCTATCAATGCAATTGTATGAAGCATTGGTTTTTCCATTCACAAACCAGTCAATCGGTAGATTTTCAAAATCGCCTTTTTGGGTGATTTCCCAAGGCTGATGCCAATAAAGGTATTTTTGAGCAATCATAGCCCAAAAAGAAGAGGGGGTATTGATATCCATATCTTACATCCATAATTACATATTAAATACGATGTTCGGTTTCTAAAACCACAGCACTGGGTGAGGCTCTTTCAAATAGCTGACTAAATCGTTGTATCGCAGACCATGCCAGTTGATTGAATTGATTAAACATTGAATGAGTCATTTGTATTTGAGTACTGATGTTTGTCACAATTGCTTGTAAATATAATGGGGCTAATTCATGATGAGGATGGTTTTTATTTTCTAAATCCCTGTGAATGCCAATCATTAAATTTTGGGCAAATGGGGTGACACGTAAAATGGTATCGAGTAATGCGAGCATAAAGGTTTTATCAGCCTGAAAATGAGACTGACTATCTTGATAAATATTCTGAATAATGAAGATTTCAGGGGCGGCAGAACGAGCAATACAAGCGAGCGTGTTGGTTGCAACAATCGAGTTCAATAATCCTTTATTTTTAGCATCAGAATACACTGCAAAACTTTGTTTAGAACTGGGTCCTGTACTATTGGCCAAAGCATATAAAGTATTAGCGTAACAAACCACATCAATACAATTATGTGAAATAGCTTGGGCAAGTATTTCTAAGGCAAGAGGTGCATTGCTTGGGCGACAATTTGCGATAACATGTAAAATATTGCCAAAAATATGACTATCCACAGAATGTTTGTGTTTGACTTCTTCAAATAATTCCAAAGCCAGTTTTAATTTAGGCGTATTGGATTTGGCAATAATTTGAATCATACTGGCATAGCTGATATGGTTGACCATATTTTGTTGTTTCGCTTCTAAGAAAATCGCATAAGCTTCTTGAATATTTGGTGAGGTATGTTGAGCAAAAATATCTAAGCTACAAGCATAAACAACGGTATCGACTTTTTGATTTTTACGGGCTTCATTTAAAATATCAATGGCTAATTCAGGATTGGGGTTTTTAGATTTAGCAATGATGGCCAAGGTATTGGCATAGGTAATGGCATCAGCTAAATTTCTTGCTTTTGCAATCTGAAATACTTCTAATGCGAGGTCTACATTAGGCTTTTCTGTTTTAGATATCGCATACAAAGTATTGGCAATGATATAAGCATTCATAATGTCTGAATCAATTGCTAGATGAAAATACTTCATAATTTGTTCATTTTGCGGATACTCACTATTACTGATACAGAGTAAAAGATTAGCAAAAATAATTTCATCGAGCGTATTAAATTGATTTTGAGCCTCATTAAAATAATGAAAGGCTGTGTCAATTCGACTGGGCCTATGTTTTGATAAAGCATACAGTATGGTGCTATAAGTGACTAAATTAGCACGATTTTCAAGTTTTGCTTTTTCAAATAATTCTAGGGCTTGGGTAATATCAAAATGTGGTTGTTTTGCCATACTGTGCAAAATCGAATTATAAGTAATGACATCGACTAAATTTTGCGATTGCGCTTCTAAAAATAAATCATAAATGAGTGATGCAGAAATATTAGTATTCTTACTTAACTGAGATATTAAAGTATTGTAAGTAATCGTATTTTGTAAGTGATGCTGCTTCATTAATTTAAATATTTTTAAAGCCATAGGAAATTGATTGACTTTAAATAATTTGGTCATCAACTGATTAAAAATAAAAACATTAGGGAAAAGTTGAATCTCAATGAGTTTTTTCAAAAATTGATTGATTTGTTCGAGTGAGAAAAGTTGTTTTAATTCCTGATTCAAGTCCATAAAAAATTTTTGTTCATGTGCTTTTGCGTGAGGAGCCATTGCACTTAATTCTTGAATAGATTGTTCAATGTGCTGAGAGGTTTGATTTGAAAAAAGTTTTTGGGTGCCCTGCATGTTTAATGATTTATTATAAGATGATGATCATACTATATGCTCTTTTTTATAAAAAAAATAGCGTCTTAAAGCCCAAGCCAACGAATAAATTGATTATTTTCATTTAATTGAATGGGATGAAGGTCTGTGGTCACGATAAAGTTTTCTGCTTGCAGATGTTGAATATGACCTAAATTAACGATTTTCATCACAGTTTTGGCATGGCCATTGAAACTTTGAATGGTTGGGATAATAAAATGTAATTGAGTAAGCACTTGTGGCTTTTGAGACTGAGCGAGTTGATAAAACTCTTGTGTGCTGATAGCGATGTATTCTTCATTTGCAATCGAGCGTCGTAACATTCTGGATAGGGGAGGGGATTTTTTAAATAGCTTCTGATAAGCTGTTGCCGATATGGCTAATATGGGTGGATGCTCTGTTTTAAATTGCCCTTTAAAGTCGCTGGCAAATAATACAGGCTCTTTGATTTCCTGATACTTTTGCGGTCTTTCGCTATCGCGAATGATAACATGTTTAGCAGGTTTTAATGAGTAATTGTAGCAATTTAAATAAGCTGATTTTTTAAACCATTTTTCACTGGGAAAATAGGCGATTAACAGATTATGCCCCTTAATGGTATTGATAATTTCTGCACTTATGGACTGCGGTATGGCAGGACAGCCCCAACTGCGCCCGGCTCGTCCATATTTTTTGATAAAATCCTCTTCCGCATAATGCCCACCATGCATGACAATGGCTCGACTCTCAGCATGATCATTGATGCTTTCATCTAATCCTTCTAAATTTAAGGATGTGCCTTCTCTGCCGCGATAGGCGTCTAAAGTCAAAAAGACGCCCATACTCGATTGTTTGGAGCTGTTGGAATTTGAAAAAAATGCAGTATAATTTTCTCCAGAAAAAAGACCATGTGCAACATAGGTATGGTATAAAAGTTTTTTTTGTTCTAAATCAAAAACCCATAAACGTTTGTGATTAGAAGGTAATGAGTAATCAATGACGGTGAGAATGGGGGTGGCTTGTTTTCTACAATGAATAACACTGACGACCTTATCCATGACATCAGGGTGCATATGGGTAGCTTGTTGTTTTAAAAGCTGCCTGAGGTCGGATTTTTCAAATGAAATGATTGGGAAATCCATGGATTGCGCATGGATTGCAGGCGTATAACAAAATAAAATGAAATGCATGAAGCTTAAGAATTTTTTCATGATGTAATCAATTTGTCTCATAGAAAAAGTATAGCTAATAATCATCAAAGTGCGAACTAAAGGGTTTTTATGAAAAAAATTGCCATTATTGGGGCAGGTTTTACTGGTGCTTACCTTGCTTCTCGACTCAAAGATAGTTATCAAGTCACGGTTTTTGAAAAGGCCAGAGGTGTGGGTGGGCGAATGTCTACGCGCTACACTGATGAGTATGAGTTTGACCATGGCGTGCCTTTTTTTCATGCATCCAATGCAACATTTAAAGATTTTTTAAAAAGTTTAGTGACTGCACAAGTGATTTCACCGTATTGGCGTGAAGAC
>DNMA01000006.1 GCA_003489505.1 Legionellales bacterium
GCACATTTCATCCATATGCCATTTATCTCCTCGACGAGGTGCTCTCCTTTTAATATCATTAGCATAGGTTTGGCCAAATTTAAGACCCCACTCCCTTATGGTTTCGTAGCTTACTTGTATCCCCCGTATTTGTAAAAGCTCTGATACATCACGAAGACTCAGCATGAATCGGTGATATTGCCAAACCACATAAGCTATTAAAGATTTAGGGTGGCGGTAACCAGGATAATAATCGCCTATATTTTTATTTGTATTTCTGTTTGGCATGTTCAACTCTTTGTTCAATAAGGACGTATTGTCTATTCAGTTTAGTAGGTATTACACAAGTTGACGGTGCCGAGCACCATTATCCTTTTATTATGGTTGATGCGATGTTTTTTAAAAGCCGTGATAATGACCATGTTGTATCAAGGGCCGCATTAACGATATCGGGTATTCGAGCAGATGGTTTTCGAGAAGTGCTTGGTATTAGAATTGGTGAAACAGAAAGTTATGCGACCTGGGAAGAGACCCATTAGATTCTTCCTGTAGCAAAGGCTTAGTTTCATTATCAAGCTCGTCAATGACTTTAGGTTTTTTTGTTTTAAAAACCTGAGCCATTTCCTTGAGATTGGCGAGTTGTTTGAAAATATCTATCTCTTCTAAAACCTTTGATAGTTCTTCAAAATATATGCTTTTCATAGGGTGTCTTGTTAAGTCACAAACCCATCGATAAGCATACATGAAATACATGGCTACACAAAATACAATTGACAAAAACATACTATCTTTCGATTGTAAACAGCATTCTTGCCAAAAGCTTAATGAAACACCTTTTGCTTTAAGTTCATTAATCAATTCTGGACACATCTCATACACGTTAAAAATATTAAGTCTTAAATTTGAAAAATTTTCAGGAGGGTACGATTCGATAATTTTCAAAAGATACACCAAATCATTACTCTGAATCGCAGCAATTAATAAACATTGTTTTTCAAATTCATTAAAAGAGATGCCATTATCCTGATAAAATGTTATCAATGAAGCTGTGATTTGATGTTGCGACTTACCTACTGCATTAATTAATAAATCTGTTGCTATCGATTTGCCATCTTTCTTTCTAAACTTTAAATCAAACATTAAAGATTTTTTGTAAAGCCCCTGGGTACATATCCTTAAAACCTGTTCAAATAACTCAGGATGTTCCCCAAATATTGCATGCCCGATAAATACAAATGATTGTGAGTCTAAAATACCTGAGGTCAATACACGACTAAATTTCTCTTTTTTTATTAAATCATTAAATATTTTGTAACTTCCATAACCTAGACTCCAACAAATTGCTTCTTTCATTAGAGAATCATTTAATCCTATTTTAACTTCATAAGAAGTTACTAATGCCTCTACAATTGCATCAGCTTTATACAAAACTGCCATTTTTAAAGTTTTTTCATTGATATCGTTTTTAAAATATTCCAAACAATAGGGATCATTTAATCTCAAAGCCAATTTCAAACTATTATAAGATTTACCCTCTAACTGTAGGGTTAAATCAGGTACAACTAAATCATAAAAACTTTTACTATCCTTTAAATGTATTTGTGGACCTACTTTTTGAAATACTTGAACCTCAAGTCCCATCACATCACCAAGGTTTAATGCCTCACTTAAAGCATTGATAAGAGATTTTGGACTCTTGCAGTTCTTTTCTCCTGCTTCCTCATTGGGATCGTATAATTGATATTGAACTCCCTTGCGCATCAAATAGACGACATGCTGAGGACTGCTAACCAATACCATCTCATCTTCTTGCAAATTCAATTGATTAAAAAATGCAATCCAATTTTTTTGAGTCATGACTGCACCAAAAACAAAAGTGGGTTTAATCGGTGTCTCTGAATGTTTAATTAATTGATAAGACTGTAGTTGAGTAAGGTCTAAAGAGAAATCTTGAGGTCTAAATAAAATCATTAAGCGCAGAATCATCGGCAAAGCCTGATGAGGATCTTTAAATTCTATTAGTTTTTCAAGGTCTTCAAAAAACTTCTCTTTTTGATTTAACAGAAAATACTCAATGGCTAAAAATACCAAACCATTACAAATGCCAGTAGCATTCAACTCCAAAGGGATATCGATTTGTTTTAAACCTTTGTTCACCGTTTTGATGAGTTTTTTTTGAGAAATATCTTTGAAGAAAAACATGTCATAATTCGCAATTCAATCGTCTTCATCTGTTTATTTTAACACATAAAGCACTAATTGATTAAATAAATAACTTGTAATTTTTAATCATCCAATTTGTGGATAATATAGCCAAATTTTACGGTTGGTGTCACCAGGGGCCACTTTGAATTAACTCATACTGGAAATTTACCAATAATGTCTGCATATTCACTTTGTGCATCAGAAATCGACAATTTTGAGTAAATCTCAAGGGACTTTCTACTTTCATGACCTGAATAAGGTAAAATTAATGCATCATCTGTACCTTGTTTCTTCAGCCAAGTAAATAAAAAATGTCTTAACTTGTGCGGAGAAATAGAATGCTCTATACCTGCTTCACGAGAATATTGTTCAAGAATCTTTCGTATTCCTCGATCAGGATAAGGTCTTTTCAAGGAACTATCCTGTCTTTTTTACCTTTTCCTTTGTTGATTCTTATCTGGCAACTGTCAAAGTCTATGTCACATAGCTTGATATTCACCAATTCACTAACTTTCTAATACTCATATTATATTCCCATACAGATAAAAGAAGAGAACTATTCAAATCATGTGCTTGAAAAAAACATAAAAGTGCATTTAAATCTTTTGGAAAACAAGTGCCGCCAAACCCTCTATCACCATCCACACCCGGAACAAAGGAGTGTGACTCACCAATTCTTTGATCTAATACAACACATCTTCTCACTGTATCAAAGTTCATTCCTAATTTTTCACAGGCATCATAAATTAAATTAAAATAAGCTACTTTTAAACCAAGATATGAATTTCTAAAATATTTGATAGCTTCTGATTCATCAGAAGTAACCAATATACACTCACAGTCTTCAAAGTAATTTACATAAAAATTTTTTAATATGAGGGCATGCTGTAATGCACCACCGATAATGTATTGATGTAGATTTTTAAAATCAGCGATAGCATTTCTTTCTGTTAAAAATTCTGGATTATGAATAATCCTCAGTTCATTTCTTTTATTTGCAAGATTTTGAGTCGTACCAATGGGTACTGTGGATTTGATAACAAAAAGCCCCTTCAGATCCTTTGGAAGCTGATTAAAAAAATCATTGATGTAGGACAAATCACATACTCCTCCAGTTTTATTCAGCATTGGAGTGGGAAGACATACAAAAATAATGTCAGAATTAATTGCCGCTTGATACGAGCATCTACTTTTGTCTGGATTAATATCATAAATAAAAATGTTTTTAACTTTATCCTTAAGATTTTGATAAATTGCATTACCTACAACGCCATTTCCAATAATCCCTATATTCATTTGATTTCTCCGGAAATCCAGTCTTCAAGGAGTATCGTTGGCTCCCATCCAAAAGTTTCTTTAATATTTTGATAATTAGCCAATGTTTATCAGCCTTCTCCTATGCGAGGTGGAATAAATCAGGCGTTTTACACCGGCCTTTCTGGACGACTGTAAGACCGCCCAAGTTCCAAGGGAATTCACACTAATAGTATCTTTAGGGTTATTGATAATAAGGTGGATTCTTGCTCTTGCAGCTAAATAAAAAACTGCATCAACCCCTTCAATCAAAGGACGGATGGACTCGTAATCTCGAATATCATATTTATAATTGCAGGCATTTTTATTCCAAAAAAAATCCTTTTCCTCGCCAAATTCATTATCAATCACAATGACTTCATGCCCCAGAACAATCAGCTGATCGACCCAATGTGAACCGATAAAATCTGCCCAACCAGTGACTAAAAATTTCATATTCAATCCTAAATGATATTCAGTCAAATTTTTCTGTTCGTCGTTAAGGCAAGTATAGAATATGAATTAATGTTTATCAGGATTTTAATAAACTTTCTACTCCCGAAATACTCAAAGACCCGCGAGGAGAACTGTATTTAGACATATTATCTATGGCATTATCAGAAGCAGAGGTTTATTGGAGAGAATTTTTACAAAGTCTGGATGAAAGAAAGCTTCATGGGGTGAAAATGATTGCCAGTGACGCTCATCAGGTTTTAAAAGCTTCGATTAAAACGGTTTTCCCTGCTATACCTTGGCAACGTTGTCAATTCCATTTACAGCAAAATTCACAAGCATATGTTCCAAAAGTGAGCATGAAAAAAGAAGTAGCTATTGATATAAGCCATATCTTTAGAGTATTCCAGAAGGACTCCATGTATTTCAAATGCCTAAACATCATCAAATTAAATTAATAACATATTCATTAGATAATACTTTCGTAGGGCTTTGTCTAAAAAAGCATAGGAAAAAATAAAACCCCACTTTGAAAGTGGGGTCTTTTTTAGTGAATATGTGTTTGTTGATGGATAAAACTCAATAACTGTCTTTCATTGTATTTGAGTAAATCCTTACCAATATTTAAATCCAACATTCTTTTAACATGCTTATTCAAATGCTGATTGATTAAGCCACACATGTGAGGTGGTGAAATCAAAATAAAATGCTCAAACTCATGTTTTTTTCTATCTACATCCAGGCGATTGGCTATCTCTCGAGAAAATGCATCAATATTATTTTTTTTCGGATCAGAAGATGCGAAATTCCCAGCGCCGGCATTGCAACGATAGCTACCTTGTCTATCCATAGCAATATCAATATCTTTTAATTGATTTTCTGGATGTGAAATCTCTTTGATTAATTTGATTTTCTCAGGACGTAAATGATACTCATAGATTTTACAAGAGCTAGAATCAGCCACCACTACCCATGTACTCTTTCCATTCATCATGATTTGCACTCCTTATAAATATGATTTTATGGGGCTCTCATATTAATAATAGTACAATTATTGAACACGCATGTGGGTTCGAAACAATATTTATTAAAAGGCTTAGAAATGTAAGATTTTACTTCCCCTCTAAATCAAGATAAAGGGGATATAAAAGTGCCCAATTGAGAAGGCACAAATATTCAAAAGAATTTAAATTGCTGGTGCTAATTTAGGCTTTAGTATTTTTTTGATATACTGCTCATTATGACGCTATCGATCTGAGTTCTACTTTTTTGGTCAAATCAATTTGACTCGATTTTAACCCGAGTGCTAAATCAAATATTATGAGAAAATTCTACTT
>DNMA01000041.1 GCA_003489505.1 Legionellales bacterium
CCAGTGATAATAGCAACTTCAAAGCCCAGCGCTTTAAGTAATTTAATACCAAAACCATCTTGAATGTTAAAACGACGACTTTCTTTTTTATCTTCGTTGATATAAATGCCATTGTCAGTGAGTACACCATCTAAATCCAGAACTAAACAGCGAACCTGATGGGCTTTAGCAGTAATTTGACTCAATTCTAACTCCTTAGTTTGGAAAGCCGGCTTTTAATAAATCGTGAATGTGTAAAACACCCACGGGTTGGTTTTGAGTATTGATAATCACTAAGCTTGTGATACTTAATTCGTTCATTATTTTCAAAGCATCCAGTGCAAGCGTATCTTCTTGTATGACTTTGGGAGTCTGATTCATCATATGGTATGTCTTTGTTTGATAGATATCAACTTGATTCAGAAGGCAGCGTCGAATATCACCATCAGTGACTACACCTTGTAACTGGTTTTGTTCATTCACAACACATGTCATCCCTAATTTTTTTGAACTGACCTCGAGTAAGCAATCTTGAAAAGAGCTTTCTGTCAGAATTTTAGGAAGATGAAGCTTTGTATGAGCAAGTTCTAAACCGGTCATGAATTTTTTACCTAAAGAACCACCTGGATGATTGATAGCAAAGTCTTTTTCACTAAAATTTTTAGCTTTCATGAGCGCTATGGTTAAAGCATCACCGAGTGCTAGCGTCAAAATGGTGCTAGTGGTTGGTGCAAGACCATAGGGACAGGCTTCAATAGTTTTGCCATAAGTTAATTTGGCTTGAGCAGCATTGGCTAATGGAGAGTCTTTTTGGCTGGTAATACAAATTAAAGAAATATTTTGTTTCTGGATGGAAGGTAATAACTTACAGAGTTCATCGGTATGGCCTGAATGAGATAAAGCTAAAATCACATCTTGGCTTTGAATCATACCAAAGTCACCGTGGATGGCTTCAGTCGGGTGAAGAAAGAGCGCAGGGGTACCAGTGCTAGAAAGGGATGCAGCAATTTTTTTGCCAATTAAGCCTGATTTACCAATACCTGTCACAATGACTTTGCCAGTACTTTTTAAAATGATTTCGCACGCTGTTTGAAAATCCTCATCAATGCATTGATGCAGATTCATTAAGGCATGTGATTCAATTTCTAAAACATTTAATGCAATATTTATAAAATTCATATTTCTTTCACGGTCATGATTTGCTAGATTAAAATACTATTAATTTACTGTTGCCGCAAGATATTGCTGTATTTTTTTTCAATGTGAGCCATTATCATCTGAAGTGATAACAAATAGGGATGTTGGATGAATAAAAATTTAATTGAAATCAAGAACATTTCATTGTCGTATGAAGATAAACCCATTTTTGAAGATTTATCATTAGACATTCCTTATGGAAAAATTATTGCAATTTTAGGACCGAGTGGTTGTGGTAAAACCTCTTTTTTAAGATTAATCAGTCGTTTGATGGAATCAGATTCTGGAAGCATTTTTTACAAAGGCATTGATATTGCTGAAATCAGTGAAGGGAAAATGCAAAAAATTAGGCAGGAAATGGGGTTTATGTTCCAAAGCAATGCCTTATTTACAGATATGAATGTTTTTGAAAATATTGCCTATCCGATTCGAGTTCATAGCAGCTTGCCTGAATCATTAATTCGAACGATTGTCCTGATTAAGTTACAAATGGTCGGACTTCGTGGCGCTTATTATAAAATGCCTCATGAACTATCTGGTGGGATGGCAAGGCGTGTGGCATTAGCTCGCTCTCTTGCTATTGACCCGACATTAATGCTTTATGATGAGCCTTTTACCGGCCAAGACCCTATTAGCATGAAAGTTTTATTGCGTTTAATTAAGCACATTAATTCGTGTTTAAATATGACCTCTATTATTGTTTCTCATGATGTGGAAGAGGTCTGTAGAATTGCTGATTATGTGTATATGTTTGAAAGTGGCAAGATTGTTGCGCAAGGTGTTCCTGAGGAGTTATTACAATCCAAGGATAAAAAAGTGAGCCAATTTATGCGGGGTCAATTAGAGGGTGATATGCCTTTTCATTATCCAGCTGTTTCTTATTTTGAGGATTTAATCAATGCAGACTCTTTTGCGTAATTTAGGTTGTTGGTTTGTGGAGTATCTCAGCTCACTTGGCAGCTCTGGGGTGTTTTTATTTCAAACACTTTCAAGGTCACCTTTTTATCGAGGCATTATTAAAGATACCTTGCGTCAATTATATGCGCTAGGCGTGCAGTCTTTGTGGATTATTGTCGTATCAGCGGTATTTATCGGTTTAGTGCTTGCATTACAAGGCTACCACACCTTAGAAAAGTTTGGGGCTTTGAGTCAATTAGGACCTATGATTGCCTTAAGTATTTTACGAGAAATGGGGCCTGTGATTGCGGCATTATTATTTTCAGGTCGCGCATGTTCTGCGCTCACCGCAGAGATTGGCTTACTCAAAGCATCTGATCAATTGTCGTCAATGAAAATGATGGGGATTGACCCGATTCGTCGTGTGATGATGCCACGCTTTTGGTCAGGAGTGATAGGACTTCCTTTACTAACTATGATATTTTGTGCGATGGCCATTCTTGCTGGTTATTGGTTTGCCACTCACCAGTTAATGCTCGATGGTGGTGCATTTTGGTCGAACACCCAGAATGCGGTATCTTGGCAAACCGATGTAAAAAATGGCATGATAAAGAGTATTGTCTTCGCACTATTACTTCTTTGGGTGGCTTTGTATCAAGGGCTTCATTGTACACCAACTGCTAACGGCATTAGTCAGGCAACAACCCGTACAGTGGTATTAGGGGCTTTATGTGTATTAGGATTTGATTTTATTTTAACAGCATTAATGATTGGAGATTGGTAATGCCAAAACAGCGACAAGAATGGATGTACTTATCTGTTGGTTTTTTTATTATGAGTGCTGTTATTGCAATACTATTTTTATTATTTCAAGTCAGTGGCACCAATTCTCTACAGAAAGCCAAAACTTATAATGTTTATGCTAACTTTAACGATATTGGTGGCTTGAGGGTTCATGCGCCGGTGACAATTTCTGGCGTGAAAGTCGGGGAAGTTTCAGGAATTAAATTAAATCCCAGTAATTTAAATGCGTTGGTGACCTTGCGCTTATACAAAAATCAAAATATTCCTTTTGATGATGTGAGTGCCCGCATATTAACCGAAGGTTTATTAGGCGCTAATTATATTAGTATTATTCCAGGATTTGATGGTAGTGACCCACAGCATGTTTATTTGAAATCGGGTGATGTGATTGCTAAAACCCAAGATGCGATGATTTTAGAAAATTTGATTGGGCAATTATTATTTAATGCCCAAAAATAAACGGAGATTTTCATGATTAACAAATTTGTGAAGCCATTTTTAAGCTCGATTCTTGTTTGTTCGATTTCACTTTTAGCCTATGCAGCAGAGACTCCTTTGCCGATGATTAAAGGTGTCAATGAACAAATTATTAGTGTTTTACAAACTAACCAGTCAAAATTAAAAGAAAATCCTAAAATTATTGAGCAAGCGATTACTAAGTATTTTATACCTCATGTCGATACTGTCGGCATGTCTCGCTCGGTATTAGGACGTATTGCTTGGACTAAAGCAACAACAGAAGAAAAAAATCAGTTTACTCACGAGTTTACCCGATTAGTATTAAGAACCTATGCTCAACCTCTGGTGCATTACTCTGGCGAAAAAGTAGAGTTTTTACCCATGAAGGCCTCTAATGTTCCACAGTTTTCTCAAATTCAATCCATTATTATTCGTCCAAATGGCCAACGAATTCCTGTGACCTATCATTTGGTAAGAAATGCTCAAGGTGAATGGAAGGTTTATGACTTGAGTGTAGAAGGGGTAAGTTTATTAAATAGTTTTAGAAATCAATTTGGTCAGGCTTTGCATAATGAAGAATTGAAATCCATTATTTCTAAAATGCACCAAAAGAATTTATCATGAGACAAGAATTCATTTTCCAAGATAAAAAATTAACTTTCGAAACAGTCAATAAAGCTTTAAAAATTGCTACGAAGTGGATAGCCATGCAAAAATCCAAGCATTTGACCTTAGATCTATCAAATATTGCTTTTATAGATAGCGCAGGCGTTGCAATGTTGGTAGAATTAAAGCGATTAACGCATGTAGAATATAAAAAAAATTTAGTTTTGAAATTCTCAAATCAAATCATGCAAATGATTCAGTTTTATGAGTTAGAAGGTTT
>DNMA01000039.1:0-5627 GCA_003489505.1 Legionellales bacterium
TTTGATTTCTAAGGTGATAAAGGCCAAAAAGAAATTATTAAAAAGAAGAGTATTCTCAATGAAAAACTCATCCTCTTTTTCCAAGACAATATCAAAATAACTGATGGTTGCTTGACAAATCAATTTCTCAAGTTTGGATTTTTGTGAAATCATTTTAGTGGTTAAAAGAATATCAGTGGTCAAGAAAATTAAAAAATTAATACTCAGGTGCTCTGGATGAGCAACCATATGATCGATAATCCTTTCTAGTTGTTCATCTTCTAAAAAGTCATTGAGAAATGGTGGACTATCAGGGGAAATTTTATAGCTTAGAAATTCACAGTAGTCATATGAATCTAAAAATAAAGGTTCTCTAGAACTGCTTTCTAACCGCATGGAGACATCTGAATGTTGATCAATCATGCACTTCATGGTCGGCACCACACCTGCTTGTCTGATATATTGGCAATAGCCTCGGTGGTCCATATTGAAATGCCGTGCTACATGTTGATTATAGAAAGCTGCACTTGATATGCTGGCATCAACTCTATCAAGAATGAATCTTAAACCTGCATATTTATACATTTCCATTGTAACGACACTTGCTCTAGGTTGTTTGCTTTTTGCCGCTTTTGAACCACTAGGCAGTGGGGTGACTGCCGGGGTAGGAGCGCCAGCTGCTGCAGCAGTTTTTTTGGCTTTTGCTTTTGGTGTTAGTTTTGGAGTTTCTGCCGCCAACTCAGTGACGCGGGCTGAAGGCACTTTGGATTCATACCAAGCTTGGTATGGAATGCCAGTATCTTTTTGAATATTTCGCTCATAAGCAGATTGGGCTTGGCGATATAAACCATATTGCATCAGTCTAAAGATTTCTGATTCCCAGTCTGTATTGACTACCAATGCTTGTGCTGCAGCGGCCGTTGGAGTCGGTGTTAATAATTCGACAGGAAAGAGTCTATTGATAAAATGTCGAATCGCATGGGTTCTGGGTTCGACCACAAGGAGGCCTTGATGACTTCTGGATGCTGCAATAATCCATTGATTTAAGCAGCTTAAGTAAGATTCATTCAGTTCTTTTTTAGCGCCATGCTTAAATTCCTTTGATTCAGGAGAGTTTAATTCTCTAGACATTTCAGTCACGATAGGATTTTGACCTAAATGATATAAAACGATGAGGTCATAGCCTAAGCCTAAAATTTCTTCAGGGGTAAATATCAAAGGAGTTTCAAACAATCTTTCTGCTTGTGCTTTGAGTTCTGGTGAAGTAATGACCGCCCAATTCGTACTGTTTTGCGGAAGATGGGCTTTAATTTTTGCCATATCACTGGATTCATTGTACAAATGCACTTGTCCCATTTCAGGTTTTTTGCTTTCATATTTTAAAATACTTTTTTTATCCGGGCGGCCTTGGGCCAAAGCGTATTTAACGTCTAAAACATTATTAATGAGTTCAATGACTCGTCTTGGACATCTAAAACTACCGCTTAAGGTGATGTTTGTTAAGGGAATATGTCTGTCATGACATAAAGCCTCAAATCTTGACATATTTCTTCGGTCACCATGGATACGTTGGTGTCTATCAAAGCCGGCGAGCATCGAACAATCTTTTGCTAAAAACATGATTTGAAATAATTGATGGGGGGTAAATGATTGAGATTCATCAAGATAAATTAAATCATATTCTGCTTGACTGGTGAGGCGACTAAATAGGGCATGATAGTTTTCTGAAAAATTAAAATGGGATTTAAACGTTTGAAATAAATCCCAGGCGGCATTTCTATCTTCTGTCGTTAAAAAGATAGATTGACGTTCTCCCAAGGCTACATAATTTTCTTTACGGGGAATGACCATCATTAAGGCCAATTCTTTGAGGAGCAGTTCTTTATTCACCGATGAAAAACCAGGTGCTCGACTGAGCCATCTCAAAAGGTCTTCTGTATCAATGGCAGGTGTAGTAAATAATTCATCATAAATTTTAAACGCTGCTCTGCCATCGCCATTGAGCTTTGCCCAATGCGTTTTCATTTCTTCTAATAAATGGGGAAAAGGGGCAATGTAAAGTACTTTAGTTTCTGCTCCCGGGTGGCTATTGAGATAGTCACTGAGAGCACAAAGTCCTACACAGGTTTTACCGGAGCCTGCTTCACCTTCAATCAGAGCCGGTAGGTGAAATGCTAATTTGAGAATATCAGATTGAATCGGTGATAATTCAATCATCTGGCCCTGAAAATAATGCATTCTTTGATAAGAAAAGTCACCTTCTTCGGTTTGAATATCTAACTCTAGGGCTTCAGGATGCGGGATTTTGACAATATCTTCTTCACCAAGACGGCCAAAAAAGTCTTGAATATAATGATTATCAAGAAATCGACATTGGTCATACTCATGATTTTCTAAAACATCTAAAATCAGGAGTGAGGATACACCCTCTCGTGGAATACTGGTAAAGATCATACGCGCTTTTTCATTAATACGAGCGCTGAATATACACTTGCTGCGGTGTTGTAGTTTTTCAATATCAGCAGACGCATAGTGACCTGCTAATAATTTCTGTATGACTCCAGCGAGTAATGTTTCGTAATCATCAAGTGATTTTAATAAAAATATCTGTTCCCAGTAGTAAACTTTTTTCATTGAATAAACCTAAATGTTGCATAAGCGAGTGCTTAGGCTTTTTGTAAATATTGAAAGTAAGGTTTTGATTCTTCATCGTTTTGGGCTATCTTAGGGATGGTCGTTAGGGGTTTACAATCTTCTGGCAATAATTTCAAGGCCCCTTGATCGATAAACATACAAAAAGCTTCAAAGTTTTTTTCTAAAAACATTTTAGACAGCAAGTCTAGAACAATAAATTGTTGATGTGATTTCATAACTCGTGATTCCTTGCAATGCGCTTTTAAGCTATTGCGGTAGGCAAGCTGGGTTTGATACATAAAATTTGCAATAGCAATCAAATCTTTTCTTAAAGGGAAGTCTTGAGTTTCTATTTTTTCGATTAAGGTTTTACTCAATGCTTGATAATTAACATCCATTACAAACTGCGCATTGATGGCTTTAACAAGAGCGAGATTCCCAGATAGAATACTATCTTGATAGAGTGTTTGTATCGATTGCATCAGGTCTTCTTCTGTTTTAGGGTGACTATCGATAACGTAGGGAGTCAGTTCATGTTGAGGGAATCCGCTTTGCATTTCTTTTAATAACAGTTCTAAATTACCAAAGCTTATAAAAAATAAATCATTCTTTAATTGATTAATCATTTCTTGTAAGCCTTTCAGCGAGTAAGGGCGTTGGTGCGCATCCATGTATGGAGCAATCGATAGATAGTACTTATTTAAAATATCTAAATGTTGAATCGCATAAGAACCTAAGTATATCTTAGGTGGCTTACTAATATTAAAGGATTTTAGGGTTTTTTGATAATTACTTTGGAGGACATGAAATTTTTTCAGCTGTTTTTCTAATTGATTTTTATAATCTTGAAGGTGTGTTTCGATTCGATAGCCCCAAGTTTTCTTTGCTATTTGAATTAATTTCTCAAGGGTAAAACTTTCATGATTTGCATCGAGTGGCTGAAAGATTTTATTGAGCTTGGATAAATCAAAAGTCGCTACAGCTTTTAAGGAGATATCTTCTTTAATCAGCATTTGATGATTGGTGTAGCGGTAATTGATACGAGTGATTTTATTCGTATCTTTATTGAAAAATACGCTAAATTTTAGTTTTTCTTGTTCATCATTGGGGTTGATAAAGCAGCAGGTATAATGAATATCACTTTCATACTGAAATTTTTCTTCTACACTAAAATGATGATTATGAAACTTTAAACCATGAAAAAACTTTCGTAAATGAATGTTATATTGTTTAGGGTTTTTAAAAAAATGGGTCGGATGAATAATAAAGCAATAGCTTTGGTGTTTGTCATTAATGGCCTTATTTAAAAAAGAGTCTTCTAATGTCTCTGCGCAAACTAATTCATCAATATAATAATAAAAACCACTAGACCCATTATCCATTTGCTTCTCTTTGAGTTAAATGCTTTATTTTATGTCTTTTTTTTGCGCAATGTCAATAACTTTACAGCCTGCTTTTGTAAGAAAAATATACAAAATGAAAAACTGTGCTAAAATTGAACATGTAAGGAATGATATTTTTTAATAAGGAGATATTGATGAAAAAGTTCATTCATACTTGTTTACTCATTACTTCTTTAGGATTGGGAACAAGTTTTTCAGTTCAAGCATCTAATATAGTGACGGATACTGTAGATGATACAGGCCAAGTTATCCATTCTACCTTGTTTGGTTGGAATGATTGGCATCCTGATTATCTTTTAGAAGATAAAGACACTGGTTATAAAAGTTATCTCGATGGTGTCGACTATGGTACCAAGTTAGATGATCCATCTTATATCCATAAAGATTATAGTCATTATTATGGAGATAGGTTAACTGATCTTCGTACTCATCGCTCAGGAACAATTACTGGCGTGAAAGACCAAGGCACCATGGACGTATTATCTTCAAAAGGTAATATGGTTCGATACGAATATGTTGTCTTTAAAGTAAAAAAATAGTTTCTGGATGACTTCAGCCTAGATAATGTTATTATCTAGGCTTTTTTTTATTTTTGAGGTTTTATGAAAAGATTTGGTTTTATTTTACAAGTGTTATGGCATCTGGTTTGTCGAAAAGACTCCTCGATTGCTGAAATTAACTCTTTAAGTCATTGGCAAGAGCAATTATCCCACGGAGGGCACACAGGCTCTTTTGAGCATATGACAATAACGGATGCTAGATGTTTAATGCATTATGTGCAAACCAGAGAAAATAATGTCTTAGAAAACGTTGTGGATTCTCATGCTTATGATGTCTTTCAAGCGATTCATCTGTTGAATCCAGAAATCTTAAAAGATTTTTGGACGAAAAAATATCAAAACAATGATACACATTGTGGTTTGGTACCTAAGTATTAAAAAAATCTAAAATGGCGTCACTATTGTTTTCTAGCGTTTCATCATAACCAATATTAAAAATTTCTGAGGTAAAACTCGATTCAAACAATAAGAAGCTGGTTAAATCCCCAGATTGACTGCTGGCGCCAAATAAGCTTAATAAGGTTTTAATGCCACTGGGAATTTTATTGTAATTATTAACAGCAATTTTGGCCAAGTCGGTGGTAGGACGTAAGTGTAAAGTTTTAACGTTGGTCCATGGGGAATGTTTTTTATTCCATACAGAAATCATATCACTGATTTCATTGAGGTGTTGCACAATTTCAATATCTCTATCGAGGTTATCTTGGAATAAACTGTTGAGCATGCCACCAAGAATTTGTGCAAAGCCAATCTGAGATATTTTTTGGCGTTCGACCATGCCCATGGGGTGACGATTACTGATAATTAAAATCTTTTCAGCTTTAGAGTTAATTTGCCCTCTTAAGGGTGATATCAAACCCATACTGCCATCACCAAAAAATTTATCGTCAATAGTAATGGGTGAAAAAAATAAAGGCAATGCGCCAGAGGCTAATAGGTGGTCAACAGTGATATCTGTAGTATTAGATATATGTTTGTAGTGTTGCCAGTGTTTGAAGTCAGGGTCATTTTGCTGACAAAAAGAAATGTTTTGCTGGGTATCATAACAAGA
>DNMA01000039.1:5931-6494 GCA_003489505.1 Legionellales bacterium
TTTGCTGGGTATCATAACAAGAGCAAATAATTTCTAGATTTTTAATTAGGCGTTTCTCAATATTTTTAGCAATTTTTTTAAAATGAATGTTTTTTTCTAGAAAAGCTCTCAAAGGCGTGGTATCAAGTAAGTAACCCGCTTTTCTACCTTCTAGAAACATTAGCCCAAAACTTCGCATGACTGATTTGGTGATATCATAATGGGTTGTGTTAAAAATATTGGTGCTACGAATGCTGGTCCATAGGTTTTCCAGTTCTTCGACGGCTTTTTCAAAATTATCAGCGTGCTGTGTCAGAATACAAGCGTTTACACCACCTGCAGATACGCCTGTGATGAGCTCAAAAGGAACTGTGGGTGTTTTAGTGATCTGATAAATGGCTTTGATAACACCGGCTTGAAATGCAGCCCTTGCTCCGCCTCCAGATAAATATAAACCATTCTTGCTCATCTTGATAAAAACCTAAAACAGATTTAAAAATTTGACGTTCCTATTAAATTTTATTATGGTTTGAAGGGTTTAGACTGTCAACTGCTTGTTCTGTTTGTTTTGGGGTATTGATGAA
>DNMA01000042.1 GCA_003489505.1 Legionellales bacterium
AAAGTTGGATAATGACTTCACAGATTTCATGAGCTTGGCCTTGTTGTTCTGTATTTTCAAATAAAGGTAAAAGAATTTCTTCTTTTAATGCTTGTGGTGGAATAGGGTCAAAAACAATGACATTGGGATGTCCGCTAAAAAGTTTAGGTATCTTTCTTTCATCGCCATAAGTCACAGGGTTACCTGCAAATATGACTTTATGTGTGTGGGGTACTTCTCTATACTCTCCTTCGAAGATAATAAAAGGAGGGTTTTGCAATAAGCCTTCAAACATCAACCAGTTTTCATGACTTAAATTGGCCTCATCAAAGAATAAATAGCATGGGTCTGATTTACTTTTAAGCCATTCATCAATCCCTTGTTTTTCTAAATAGGGTTGAAAATGATTCTTAATAAATGTGGTTTTACCACAGCCCGATAAACCGGTGATAAACACAAACGGATTAGACCCAAGCGCATATTGAATACTTTCCATTCTTTCATCGGTAAAGTCTTTTGCAGATTGGTCATTAACACTTAATTTAAGTTCGGGGTGGGTCAGAAGTGATAAAGAACGTTCTTGTTCTTCAGTCAGTGTTCTGGGCTCATCAAAGATGATAGACTTTATGGAGCCGAATCGTTTAAGAGGTGAAACGGCATCACCAATGAGTGTTAAAAGTTTTCCCCATTCAGGATTTAATAGAATATGTTGAGCAATCCCTTGAATAATGCGCTCAGAAAAATGTCCTTTGAGAATGACTTTTTCACCAAGGTTTAATTTGTTGATTAACCATGAATCTCTGGATTCAAATCGATAAGTTCTATCGGTTTGTAATAAAGCTTTGCTAAAGCCAAATACCTCAGGTGTGTCAAAGTCACTGACATCTACAATCAAACCCTCAGGTTTATGCGTATGTAAATACTGCTCAACGTCATTGGTTTGAACGATTGTCATACTTAATTCTGGGGTATAGGGTTTAATGAGTGCTTTAAGTGCATCTGGAATGTTAATATCAGCTAAGGATTGAATCTGCATGGGAGTAGTCGTGTAAGCTTGAAGTAGTTTTGCCCATTGTCCTTCCGATAATGCTTCTGTTAGTAAAATTGAAAGCGGTTGTTCATTTTCAATCAGTCCTACCTGATAAACAATTTCCCCATTTTGAATGATTTGACCACCAAGAAATACATGAAGGTTTTGACTGTTGAGTACATGTTGGGGAGGGGGAGGGGGAGCGGTATCGTCATCGCTTAATTTTTTTGATAAAGTTTCTAAGTCATAACCGCTAACGTGTTTTAACTGAAAACCTTTTGGAATAATAAATTCTTTGCCATAAAGATTGATTTTACCTGTGATAATGGCCTGTCGCCAGAATTCTATGAACTCAGGATCATCAACAGGTGCATTTTTTAAAATAAGGGATAGTGGAAGCTCTGGGGTATTGAGTGCTCCAGGTACAAAGATAAATTCTTTACCATTGATTCTTAGTTGCCCAAAAAGAATAGCTTTCCAAGCAGGGTCATTATATAACTCTATGGATGAAGTGGTCTCTTCTGCGTATGCTTGAATGGAAAAGACTTCTCTAAACTCCGATGCATCAGAGGAAAAATCTCGAATATGAGTAAATCGAGAATAAAAATCAGATTCTTGATAAGCATCTTCTCGAGAAGTATTTTGAAGACCAATGATGCGAACGCCTTCAGGTAATGGCTTGCCATTGATTTTAGGTTCTTTATCTAAAATCTCATTGAATTGAATAATTTCTTCTGTGGAGAAATGGTCATAATTGATTAAAATGGTTTTTGGAGAGCCTGTACTTTGTAAAAAGTCAGATAATGGACTGCCTTCTTCAATCGATACACGTCCATCGGTATTGACTTGAAATCGTTTCATGATGATTTGTAAGTCTTCGGCTTTATCGACATAATAGACAGGATGATTCGCAATCTGTTGAATGCCATTTCGAAGTTCTAAGATTGTTGCTGCATCAGGGATGCGTACTAAAGTTTTTTCTTCTTTAAGAAGATGGAATATAAAATGTCGAGCCCCTTGTGGTGTTACTTTTTCAGTTCTTTCCCAAGTTGTTAATTCTTTTAAAATAGATGAATAAAAATGTTCAATTGGCTGGACTATTTGTTCATAGGTCTGAAAAGCCTTAGTATTTTCTTGCTTAGCCTTTTTCGCCTCCAAAACAACTGTAGAAGGGGCTTTGGTTTCAGGAGTTAGCGAGGAACCTCCTCCAGCAGAACTAGTAACTGGGGCATCACTAGGGGGTAAAGCTTCACTGGTGGGTATTAAGTTATTTGTAGAGTGGTGCTCTTGATCGACTCTTTCTTGCATCTTAGTAAGAATCAATGTTAGTTCTGTCTTACATTGTCCTTGAGGATATTTTTTTAGAATCAATTTACAAAAAGACAAATCGAGTAACTGCCAGACAGCTTTTTGAGAGTTTGAGTAAAAGTTTAACCCATCTGATAAATCAATTTCTGAAATAATTTTATTTTCGATTGCGCTAATCACTTGAATTTGTTGGTCCTCATTTAAGGTTCCTAAGCTTAGAAATCCGCCATGTTTAATGAATAATGAGATGTTTTTAATTTCAGTTTGACAATCGATGTATAAATCAGGGGTTAATGTTCCAACCGATATGATTGTTCCAAGTGAGTGTTGAATTTTTTTGAGGAGCTCTTCTGTATTAGTACATAAAATGGGGCCATGAGAATGATTGGGATCGAAGAAGTACCATTGAGAACCCTGTTTTTGAACAGCTATAGCATGCCAAGGATTGGATAATAAAATTTTATCAGATTTTATTAAAACATCTTGAAGATTATCCCCAACAAATTTGTGAGTAAATTTTGAGGGTTTTTTTTGAATATAACAAGCATCAACTAAAGGATATAATTTTTCAAAATACTCTCTTAATTCATCCGAGATAGGGGTAGAATCATTCCAGCTTCTGGCAATTGTAAGAAATTTTATGATTTCATCTGATCCGAAAGTATAAAAATACTCAGATAAAGAAAAACAAATACCATCTTTTAACCTAGAGAGGGTTTCATCAGGAATTTCCTTAAATTCTCTAGCAAAACATTGAAGT
>DNMA01000103.1:0-164 GCA_003489505.1 Legionellales bacterium
GGCCGTAAATAATATGACGACTCTTGTTCTAGAATTCTTTCCTAAAGCTCTTAAATTGTCTTTTCTTGAAGCCATCGCTTACAATCCCTCTACTTTTAATTGCATAACTTTTCCATGCCAAGAAACTAAGATGACTGGAGACTTTTGCATCTCATAAGCATGCA
>DNMA01000103.1:472-5002 GCA_003489505.1 Legionellales bacterium
TTTTGCATCTCATAAGCATGCATACCATCTGCGCTAGTCATTGTTGCTAACCAGGCTGGTGACAAAATTGTCAAATTTGTTCTGACATACATTTTATTTTTAAAAATCCAAGCCCTTGCATCCCCACCACTCACTGTTAGTCTTGAGCTACCGTTAGGAGGAACACCATCAAGAATATGTAATAATAGTCTATTAGCAGAGGGGGGTAAGTTATCACCCATGACAGCAACTTGTGCATTAGGACCAAAACCTTGAACACGCATATCCACCCGATAATCCACGACCTTTTGACCTGGAATTAAGGTTAACATGACAGGTGTATTTAAACCCTCCAAACGAACAGCAAGATTTCCGTAGTTGTACAGTTTACTCGCTTGAATCATGAGCGTATTACTTGTTTTATCCCAAACAATATTAAATGCTGATGGGTCGCCTAAATCATATGCGGAGATAGGCCATGGTGCGCCAGTGGAATCTAGAAAGACGACCGAGCTGACAAAGCCTTGAGCCAAACGAATCACTGGTGGCGTTGAACCTGGCGATAAATTTACCAATTGCGAAGTTGCAACTGGCTTAGGTGGCGCATTGGGAACAGTTGTTTTAGCCAACTCAACTTTCTGATATTTATCTCTTAATTTCACAATTTCTTTTTCGGGCATTGGGAAAAGTTGTTTTTCAACTTGCTCGTAGGCTAAATCATCTACTAAGGCATCATCACCACTGGTTAAAACATTTCCTGAGCTCACCGGTGGTGCAACGGGTAATGCTGCTCTAGCATTACTTGCCGCAGGTACTAAAGGACTATTCGAAGATGCATCTGCTCCTTGGGGAGCAGTCGTATTACTAGAAGCCGCTGGACTTTGAGTGGTTGCCCCAACCATAGTCGGTTGAATGCCCGATTCAAGACTATTTTTATTATTGGCATCCAGGCGATTTTGCAACATTCTTAATTGTTCAAGTGCCTGCGTATTTGAACTATTAGGATTGACTTGTTGCGCATCAATTTTCAAACTGAATAATAAAATAAATATCCAAGTATGTTTTTTCATTGAACCTCTCCTACGGTATTATATGTAGTCGAGACAAATTGTTCTATACCTATCCCTTTAGGATTATTCAAAGTAGATACACGCGTGATTAATAAAATGACTTCAAGGTTTTGTTGGGTATATTCCTGCCCAGACTGATAAGTCACCAAAATAGGAATCTTAATTCGCCATGAATATCGACCATTAAATATCCCTTTTTGGAGCATTTCTGGAGTTCTTGTTGCCTCAGCAGACACCACTAACTTTTTACTGATCACGGCCAATAAATTGTTAGATGCTTTTAAGGATTTCAAAAATGAGGTCCAGCCATTGGCTGTAAAATATTCCGATGAAAACTCCAACTCAGAGCGATAGTTCACAAAATTATAACTAAAAGCCGCTATGGTGGCTAAATTAGCCCATTCTAGAATATTTGAATCATTCACATTCGGTTGTTCTAAAGGAAATAAAGGTGTAATTCTACCATTTGATGATGTTGGAAAATAAACAGGAGCCGGTGGATGTGTATAAATATAAATAATTGAAAATATCGCTAATATGTTCAATAGACATGAAATAATAATACCAATAATCAGATGATGAACACCATCCTTATAAAATTGATTTCTATCTACAATTTTAGTTAAACCATCAGCAGTCACATGTATTCCTTATCTAATTAATGTCTTATCCGGGCCCTCATCACTTGGTATATCATCAGGTAATAAAGGATTTGCTGAAGAATTGGGCCCACTGATAGGGGTTAATTGCTCGGGATTGCTATAACCACTTGATGCATAATAAGTATGCACTCCACGGGTAAAAAATAAATAAGTCGCAATCCCTAAAAAGATTAAATTACAAATACCTGAAAATATCAATGTATTTAAAATATTTCGATAAGATATTACATAAAAATAACGTTTATTTTTTAACCTCGTATACTTTAGTTGAGTCATCTTAGCCCCTCTAAGTTAATTCTTCTTTGAATGCAATTTCGATACGAGAATTTCCTAAACTGGATGCATTGCTACACTCTTTTGCCATAATCGGTTTATCATTACCCAGTCCCCTGGATATCACAATACGGCCATCGATTCCTTGATCAACAAGATAATCTGCCACCTCACTGGCCCTTGCTAAACTTAAAGCAAAAATTCGGTTATGCGTATCATGACAGTATTCATAAACATTGACTTCAACTTCAACTTTTCTAAACATTCTGATGTAGCATGCCACATCATTTAAAACAGGATAGGAACCCCAAGATATTTTAGGTGAGTGCTGTGCAAAGATTAATCCTGCGGGAATACTGACCATAGTATATTGCCCTGTCTGAATCACTTTTACACCATTTATCTGTAATTTTTGTTCTTGCTTCCACTTTGCAGGGTCGCTTTCGGTTTTGTGTGAGGGTAATTGCATCAACTCGTCATCCATATTCGAATGCGAATGACATGACTGTAAAATCAAAAGGATGCTCAATAAAAGAGGCATTATTATTATTTTTTGCATTAATCTAATATTCATAAAATATGAAAAAAAAGAATTCATTCTCTGATTATGACCTTAGTTGATAGATAATAACAAGCATTTAATGCAAAATTTATAAGCGTGAATTGGGATCAGGTAAATATCCAGATACAAGAAATTGTTCAATACCAATACCTTTAGGATTTTCCAAAGTAGAAATCCGGGTGACTAACAAATTCACCAAGACATTTTGTTGAATAAATTCACTGGCCGATTGATAAGTCACTAGTATTGGAATTTGTATTCGCCAAGAATACACGCCATTGAGCATGCCTTTCATGAGAATAGAAGGCGGTTTTAAAGCAACTGCGGATACAACCAATTTTTTACTAATCACTGTCGGTAAATTATTCGTATCATTTAAAGAACTTAAGAAAGTATACCAACCGTCATCTGTAAAATATTCAGAAACTTTCACAAGGGCTTGCTCATAATTGACGAAATCATAAGTAAATGCTTCAATCGTTGCAATATTTGCCCATTGTTTGACGACAGAGTCTGATGTATTGGGCTCCTGAAGTGGCTCCAATTTTTGCACCTGACTATTCACTGTTGTTAAAAAATAATCAGGCTCTAGCGGGTTAATATAAAGAAGATACAAAAAAATAATCATCAACAAGTTGAGTAAAAGGCTCATGATAAATAATTGTATTAATCTTGGAACAGATTGCTGATTAATTTTTTTGGTCTTAATGATATCAATCACGGAATGTGCCAAGTTTTATCCTTATTTAGAAGAGTCTACTACACGTTTGATTTTATCAGCAATATATTGTGTGACTTGTGCTAAATCATTTGCACTGATGTTATCAGGTGTGTAGTTGGGGTATTGAGTACATTTTTTAATATCTTCGACCAATTCACTAGCTAGCTTTTGACTATTTTGCATTT
Source organism: Legionellales bacterium (assembly GCA_003489505.1). Taxonomy (GTDB): domain Bacteria; phylum Pseudomonadota; class Gammaproteobacteria; order Legionellales; family Legionellaceae; genus UBA2653. The sequence continues at coordinate 3,925 of DNMA01000103.1, forward strand.
TTTCACTGGATAAATTTTGAATCGATGCCATCACAGACAAAAAGTCTGGGCCATTAATCAATGGCTCGGAAAAATCTGAAATATTTTTGACCATAAGCATCGGATTCGTATTCGGCCAGTTCAATTGAGAGAAAATGGATACTTCACCTGCTGCTAAATTAAAATCGGTTTCAATTTCTTCAGCAGTATGCTGCGGTGTTTCTTCAAAATCCAATAGCATTTTTAAGGAGTTATCAATTAGCGTATCATGAGGATGACGTAACATTAACTCTCGCGCTCGCATTAATACCTCATTGGGTTCTGTAGGAGGATAAGCGTAATCTTCACTATCGACTAAATTATAAAAATGCTTTAGTTGCTCAAATAATTTAGCGATGTAATCATCTGGTGGGGTTTCAACTTTCAAAAATTGATTTAATTTGATTTTTTTAACTGCAGGTGGATTTGCATAAAACATTTTTGCCCTAACAATCTTAGAACGGAAAAAGATATGTCCCTCACCTTCTGTTTGTTCTTTTAAATCTAATAAATCAATTCGAGCTCTTTTTTCAAAAGATGAACTTCTAGTATCTAAGTAACTATTAGAGAAACTAGAATCTTTAACCTGAAAAGAGTCTACTTTAGTAACATAAGCCTCACCAGCAGTCTTAGTAAAAAAGTCCCAAGTATCTGTTGGATCTTCTAATTTCATACAAATTTTGATGTTACAGTTTGCCCCAATCGATGCGGCCTCTTCCTTAGAAGCTTTTTGGAATGCAGGTAAATCCTGTCCAGCAAAAATTGCCGAAAAACCTAAAGAACGAGCCTGTGCAGGTACCACAGCAAAACCTTTTACAGCATAATAACCGTACTCATCGAGGATACATAAAAATGGTGTAGGCGCATTGGTGGGTTTTCTTTCTATCACATCGCGATAATCCCCTTCAACTTCTTCACCAAGACCTGCTGCCATCATCGCCTTGAGGGATGAAACAATAACTTTACCTAAGTTGGATAATTCATCTGGGGATTTTTCAAGTGCCGGCAATAAAACAACTAGAATACGACGATTCAAGACCACGTCTTTAAAATCTACTTC
>DNMA01000103.1:5301-5562 GCA_003489505.1 Legionellales bacterium
CCACGTCTTTAAAATCTACTTCTGCTAAATTAGTCCGAATAATATGACCATAAGTATCCGCCAAAGAAGAAAAGCTTCGCACTAACTGCATGGTAATAAAACCATGTTGTTCCCATACTTGAGAAACCTGTTTACCTTTTTTCTCTTTCGTCCAGCCAGGTAGTGTACCTAAATAGTTTCGAAGTGGGTCGGTAACAACTTTAGGAATGCCTTCTATACTAACACTATCTTGATCATCTCTTGGAAAGACTTTATCCAGAT
>DNMA01000218.1 GCA_003489505.1 Legionellales bacterium
CTACCCATTCTCGTGGATAAGTCCCTCGATCATATTTAAACATAGCTTTGGTAATACAAAGCCTCTCATCAAATAATAAACCGACAAGGGGTTCATTAGTATGTTGTTCACCAAACACTTTGGTATGAAGGTTTTTGGATAAATAAGTTGCTGCTTGTTTTTTTGTATGCGTATAGACTTTAGATGGATTACGTTTTTGGGCTACATAGGGAATGGTTTCTTTTGTGCTATGCACATATTTAAATAAAGATTGAGACGAGTTAGGCTTTTTAATTCGAAGCGCTGGTCGATAACTGTAATCATCTATCTGTTTAACAAAATCATCCCAATTGTTACTTTTAATGATTTTAAAGATAGTTTTATTATCTTGAATGGTTTGGGAAATGGAGGGGCGAGAATTCTTGACATAAGGAAGGTTTTCTAAGGGTAGTTTGCTACCTTTAGTTAATAAACCTGCACTTATTAGATCATAGGCAATCTGAATCGCTAAATGTTCAGGTGGCAAAAGTTTTTCAAGCTTTTGTAGTTCTTCTTTAGATTTCAATCCACAGCTTAAAATCTTTTTTGCAAGTTCAAGTTCAGTCACGCTCACATCAATGATTTGACCTTCAGAATCTTTAGGCTGTGATAAATCTTCAACGCCCATAACCGATCCAAACACAAATTAATATAGCTATATTATAACCTATTAGTATAAAAAAGATTTTTTATCAAATTTTTTTATTTTAAAATGCCTCAAGTTTTTTCTAAAGCTGCCGATAGATAATTTAAAACTCCTGGCATTTTGAAAAATCATGAATAAATCGATTAAAATGAGTTGTGGTTTAGTACTAGGTTTATTAGCTCAAAATACTTGGGCTTTATATGGTGAGCAATTCTGTCATCATGCTGATTATCACTGTATTCAGGTGAAATCAGGTGATACTTGGGACAATTTGTTTACTGAACCCAATCAAATTGACTTGGTACAAAGAGTCAATCGCATCAATATTGAATTACGCCCCGGAATGACACTTGCTATTCCCAATAACCTGGAACAATTAAGTATCTATGATATTGCCCCCTTCCCGCGATTTATTCCAGCATCTGGTGAAAAAAGTATTTATGTAGATCAAAAAAAATTAGCTTGGGCGGCTTACAATCCTCAAGGTGAACTGGTCTGGTGGGGCCCCGCATCTGGTGGTAGTGGCGTCTGCCCTGCTAGTCAAGGTGATTGCCTAACTCCAGCAGGAAGTTTTAGAATCATCCGAAAAAATGACGAAACCTGCATTTCAACAGTATTCCCTAAACGCGCAAATGGTGAAAGTGGTGGTGCCATCATGCCTTATTGCATGCACTTTTGGAGAGGTTATGCATTACATGGCAGTGAAGAAGTGCCTGGAAAAGCCGCTAGCCATGGTTGCGTACGACTATTTGTCCAAGATGCTCGCTGGCTCAATGAATCCTTTGTGGATTTACCTGGTGCTGGTGGAAAAATTGGGACTCGTGTAGTGATTACTGAAAAGTAATCACTACACTATTGATTTATGCTTGACCACAGTTGCAAATCGGTTGCAAAGGACATTTTGGAGCAAGACTGGGACATTGAGATTTAAGTCTACAGAACTCCTTACATCTATAATCAGATTTGGCTCTTTCAATTGAAAATACCGAACTAGACATCAAACCTAAAAACCCAACAACTAATAGTAAAATTCCTTTTTTCATATTATCTCCTTACTTGGTAATGGTAAATGCACCTTGTATTCCATGTCGAGCTAAAACTTTTTTCATTTGCTCACTTTCACCTGTTGAAGAAAATGGCCCTATTTGCACAAGATAACGGTTTCGTACACGGTTAATCACCACCGGTGATTGAGTGATACGAGTTAATTTTTGACGCATCTGATTTGCAGATGCTTGTGACTGAAATGCACCGGTTTGTAAGAAGTAACGCCCAACAGGTGCTGATGCCTGGGTTTTCCAGCCTGGATTGATGGCTTCTAATTCAACAGGCGCTGTGCCTTTCGGGAAAATCCCTAGTTTCACTGCAGCACCATAAGATAAATCAATGATTCTGTCACTATGAAAAGGTCCTCTATCATTGACTCGTACAATGACCGATCGACCATTTTGTAAATTCGTCACTCTCAAATAAGATGGAACGGGTAAAGTGCGATGTGCGGCTGATAAAGAATACATATCATAAGGCTCTCCACTTGAAGTTCTTTGATTATGGAACTTACTCGCATACCAAGAAGCATTACCTCTTGCCCGATAACCTTTCGCTGAACGTTGAACATAATAAGTTTTTCCACCCACACGATAGCTTGGTGGATTACCATACTTACTGAGGGGCTCATCTTTAGGTACTATGGTTTTAAAAAAAGTTGGAATGGGGCCTTGAGGCGCAGAATCATGCAATATTGCATATCGCCCAGGTTGTAATTCTTTAGAAGGCTCGCCGGGTCTTTGTTTGACCGTTTGACAAGCCGAGAAGGTCACTAATAAAGTAATGACGATTGTTATTTTTATTAGTATTTGCATAAAAAATCCATCACTTCAAATTATCCTATTGTACACAAAGAATGAGAACTTGTAACATCTTATAATTCATAAGATAATAGTTGCAGGAATTTTTATTAAGATTTAAAAGGGTGAACCAGTGAATCAATATCAAAAAATATT
>DNMA01000125.1 GCA_003489505.1 Legionellales bacterium
TTTTAATGTTTTATCCTGAACTTATATAAAACTTTTAACCAAGCCGTCTCTGTTGCCTTTGGTCACAAAATAGCAAGATCAATATCCGAACGAGCTTGATTATCCTCTCTCGCTCTTGAGCCAAAAAGCCAAATTTCATTAACAAAATCCAATAATGATAGTTCCTTGATGAAACGATAATGAAGAATTGGCTTTTGCATTCAATGCCTTTCTAGACAAATTTAAAAAAACTTAATATAAGAATAACAAAGAATCACAGGTTAAACGAAATTAAATCAAAGATAATCGCTCAAAAGACACTATTGTCATTTGAGCAAAAATCGATACTTTAATATTAATTGTAAGGAGAGCCTTGATGAAAAAATAATTTCCATTGGCCATTTTTCAAACGCCAAATGGATGAACGATAGTTCGAGCGAACAGGACTCGACATACTCTCGCGAATAAAACAAATATAAGTTAATTGAATCACATCACTTGAAATTTCACGAGCTTTAAAGTTTTTAGCTGTTCTCAATGCATCTTCCGAGCGAAACTCTAACTCTTTGATTAAATCATGCTTATTATAAATATGATTTAAAGAACCAATCTCTGAAAACTCTTCATCTAGAAGCTCTGCAAGTGCAGCTGTGGAATCTTGTCTATAAAATAACTTTTCTTCTAATTCAATTACTGTTGAAAGTTGCTTATTAGACATCATGTAACCTCATACTACTTTTGTGGATGAAGAGATAATAATCCTCCTCATGATGAAGGTCAACTAATTATCTAAAATTGTTCAGTAAGGTTTTTTTTAAACGCCACTCTAAGAAAAATACACTTAAAATATTTGCAATAATCATCCCAATCCATAAGCCTTGTCCATAAGACCAGTAGTGTTTTTCAAAAAATAAACCCAAAGGTAATGCAATCACCCAAAGAGTAACAAAAGAAACTAAAAGCGTAAAATGCGTATCTTTTAAAGATCTCAATGCACCAAATAGAGCAATTCGAATCGATTCAAATATTTGAAAGATTCCGCATAGAAATAAAAATGTTTTTGCATGTGTGACCAACAATTGATTTTCTGGAAGTGTGGTATCAAAATCCAGACTAATTAACCAATGGGGTGCAAAACATTCAATCATTGAAAAGAATAAGATAAACATGAACGCAATCAAACATCCTGCCTGGCTTGCACGATAGGCATCATCATATTGCTCCGCTCCCATTAAATGTCCCATTCGAACAGTAATGGCCTGAGCAATACTAAAAATTGCACCAATCAAAACCCCAAGATATTGGAGTGCGATTTGATTTGCGGCTAAGAGCTCATGACTATAAGAACCGATTTTTAGACTCAATACAAAGAAAAATCCAACTTCAACACAATACATTAAACCCATTGGCAGTCCAATATGTAATAACTCCAATAGATAAAATGGTTTTCCCATATGAAAAACATGCACAATATAATCACGATAACGTGAAGTTATTAATAGATAGGCTAAAAAGCCGCTTAAGGTAATAAAATTACTGATTGTACAACCCCAACCTGCCCCAGCAATACCCAAATTTGGAAAACCCCATTTTCCAAACATCAGTACGTAATTGAAAAACAAAGTCAATAAAACCGATAAAATGGTAATGAAAAATACGACTCGCGTATTCCCCACTCCAATCATCATCTCAAGTAATGTAATCACTAAAAAATTAGGCAATAATCCCCAAGCTAAAGCATGAAGATAGGGAGTTGCCAAATCAACAATCGGCTCTTTTTGACCTAAAAATAAAAAAATCGGTGACATATTCCAAAATAAAAAAAATGTTGGCACAAAAAGTATCAAACTTAGAAATAAACCGTCTCGAACAACATGACAAATTTTGGTAAAGTTTTGGGCTCCATAATGATTGGCAACTAGAATATTAATTGCACCCAAAATACCAAAAATAATTACAACAAATAACCAATTTAACCAACTGACTAATGCACCAGCAGCAAGTGCTTTGGCTCCAATATGGGCTAAAAATAGGGTTTGAAAGAAATAAACCAAACCACCGACCAAACCAGTAAGTATCAAAGGAATGACCAATCTCATCAATGGTTTAAAATCTTGTTGATAATTGAATTTCAGCATATAAATTTTTTATTCATTACATACATTTAATTATAAGCCGTTTTTGAGGAATTGCATTGAAGAGGAATTTAAATCTAATTGCTTTACTTGTTTTTAATACGCTCATAATGAAAAAGCTGGAAACCATATCAAAATAAAATAAAAAAATTCTCATTTAGCTAAATAGTATTTCAAATAAAGTAAAAAAAACTCACGATACAAAGCCCTATAAATGTCACAATAGCAAGTGCTATAGCAACTAGTTTGGCTAAATGTAAAATTTGTTTTCTAATGTGTTGATTGGTGTCGGCAATGGTATTGATATTGACAGGAATCCCTTTCATATTGAGTTTTTCAGATTTGGTCAGCGCTGGAGGAATGAGATACCACATGAGTATATAGGTAATAAAAACCGGTAAAGGTGTAAAAAAACAAACTATAAAAATCAATCGAATGAGCCAATTGGATAGGTTAAAGTATGCACCAATGCCTGAACACACCCCTGCGATGATACGGTTATCATAATCTCGATAAAAGTTTTGTTTGGTGGTTATGGTCTCTGTAGATTGTTCAAATTCTTGAAACTGATGCACATCTCCCATTTTTTGAATAACAAACTCAATATCGAGTAAATTCAATTCCTGATTCACTCGCTCTGACAAAATAGCATCCAATTGCTCAATTAAACCCAATTCAATATCTCGAATGACTTCTGTTTGCTCTTTAAAGACCCGTTGAATTTCAGCTAAATATTTATTAAGCCTTTGTGCTGCTTCATCGGTACAGTCATAAACATGTTCGAGTAAATTGATTTTTGCCATTTTTTTTAATACCTCTCATTCGCTTTAATTTTATATAAAATATTGTTTAAGGCATTCCATTCTTTCTCATATTGTTCTAATGCTTCTTTCCCCTGTTCAGTTAATGTGTAATATTTACGAGGATGGCCTGATGCCTCCACCCACTCATATTGAACAAAATTATTTTTAGATAGCCTTAAAAATAAAGGATAGATGGTTCCTTCAACCAAA
>DNMA01000101.1 GCA_003489505.1 Legionellales bacterium
TGAAAAATTGTTTATTAATTTTTTTATTTACTTTACTGATGATTGCCTCGTTCGCTTATTTTCCGACCATGTTACAAAATGTTTATGGATATCCAGTGGAGGTTGCAGGTTTTATTGCATTGCCTCGTGGACTTTGTGCAGTTGCATTTGTACCCGTTGTACGTTTTTTAATTGCCCGAATCGGTTCTCGAGAAACGGCGACCATGGGTATCTTATTATTTTCTATGAGTTGTGTGTTACTTAGTTTTTTTAGCCCAATGGTTAATTTAACGAATATATTTATTGTCACGATATTCCAGGGAATTGGTTTGATTTCATTTTTTATTCCTATCTTAGATATTTGTTTTGAAGGAATTGCAAAAGCGAATAAAGGGGATGCATCAGGAATTTTTAATTTTTTTAGAAATTTTGGTACTTCAGTGGGTAATTCTTTTGCTGCAACATTAATTGCCCATCAAACAAGCGTCACTTCTATTCAACTTCAAAACTTTATTAATCCTTATGCTCGCGGTTATCAATATTTTGCCGAGCAATTTAAATCAATGAACCAGGCTGTGGTTTTACAATTTGCAGAAATGTCTGTGGAAATGAATGCTAATTTTATGGGATATTTAGATTTATATACCCTTTTAAAATACGGATTATGGGGGCTTGCTATTTTTCCATTATTTTTAATGGTTAAAAACAATGAAAAAAGTATTTTAAGAACTTGGAATAGTCGAAAAGAGATCAATGGATGAAAGAGATAATAGAGCAGTATTTACAGAAAATAGATTGGGAACTTATAAAAAAGTATCAATATGCCATATATATTCCAGTGGGGGTATTGGTATTGATTGTGGGGTACTTTATCTATCGAGATTTTTTTCCTTCAACTGACAATGCTTATGTCAATGCCAATATCGTCAATATTATTCCTAAGGTTAATGGTTATGTGACTAAAGTCTATGTGAAGAACAATCAGTTTGTAAAAAAAGGGCAGCCATTAATTCAAATTGATGTTCAGGATTATCAGATTGCTTTGAACCAAGCCAAACTTGATACAAAGTTAGCGCTCAAAGCTCAAGCCTCTGCTGCAAGCGATATCGAGCAAGCAAAAGCCAATGTTAAAAAGGCACAGGCATATTATGATTTCTCGAAACAAATGAGAGACCGTTATAATGTTTTATATCAAGAAAAGGCAGGTTCTCAACAAGCCCAACAAAAATTTGAGAATGATTATCAGCAAGCACTTCAAAGTTTAATCCAAGCAAAAACCTCGCATGAGCAAGCACAATTTGCCTTTGCAATTACGACTCAAAAACTAGAGTTATCGCAATCTCAATTAGAAAATGCTCAAAATGTATTTGATAGTACTTTGATGAAAGCCCCCATCACAGGGTATGTGAGTAATTTAAATTTACAGGTTGGGCAAATGGTAGGGGTTGGGCAAAACCTTTTTGGTATCATTGATGATTCCTCATGGTGGATAGATGGTAATTTTAGAGAGACCCAAGTCAGTCGAATTCATCCAAATCAAAAAGTTAGTATTCAGTTAGATATGTATCCGCATACTTATCAAGGCCGAGTTGAAAGTATCAGTTATGCAAGTGGCAGCACCTTCTCATTATTACCACCACAAAATAGCTCGGGCAATTGGGTGAAAGTAGCTCAGCGATTTACTGTGCGGATTAGTTTAGAAAATCAAAGCCAATACCCCTTACGAGTTGGGGCCAGTTCGACTGTAACAGTGAATACACTATGATTAAACCTTGCCTATTAATATTTTGTTGTATTTTAAGTTCATGCCAATACATTGTTCCACAATATAAGATACCAAAGACTCAGGTTGTACCGCAAAATTGGGGGCAAAAAAATGAATCCATGCAGTTGAGTCACAGTAACGTATCTGAATTGGCGTGGTGGGAAAGATTTCATGACCAAACGCTTAATCACTATATAGAGGAAGCATTGCGTTATAATAATCAATTAGGTGTGGCTAGAGGAATATTAAAAGAATCTGAGGCTTCATTACAAAAAGTCAAATGGTCTTGGCTACCTTCAGTTAACGCCAGTGGTGTTATGTATAGGGGAGAATTACTGAATGTGAGTAATAATCGCCGCTTTGGAGAGCTCTTGAATCGAAGTTGGGAAAAAACTAGCTGGCCATATTCTGGATATTTAGGAGGGGTAACACCTTCTTATACTCTAAATTTATTCGCTAAATACAATGAAACGAAAAAATTACAGTGGGATCATGGGGCAAAATATCAAATGTATCGAGCGGTACGTTTGGCAGTTATTAGCCAAACAACGATGAGTTATTTTAACGTTGTAGGATTTAAAAAACAGCTACAAATACTAGAGCAAACAATTCAAGACATGGAAGAGCAAAGAAAATATACAGCGATTCAATATCAAAAAGGAGCTATTTCAAAAATTGAGCTACTGAATATAGAAGAAAGAATTGAGTATTTAAAAAGAGAGGTGCCCAAGGTTAAGCAAAGCATTAAAATCTCAGAAAATGCTTTAGCACTTTTAACCAATAGACAAATTAATACCATCCAGACTCAAGATGTATTTGAAAAAATTAATCAGAAACAAATTGTTTTATATAATGTACCGAGCAGTACCCTCAAACAAAGACCTGATGTCTTGGCTGCTGAAAATGAACTCAAAAAATATAATGCCCAAGTTGCACAAGCGATTTCTGCATTATTGCCAACGGTCAATATCACAGCTCTATTAGATAACTTTGGATTTTACCTCGGAAACTTTGTGTCATTTACAACCAATATTATTCAAGGGGAATTAAGTGCTGTGATGCCTTTGGTAGATGGTAGCATCTATGGTGATATTAAAAAGGCAAAAGCTGTTGAGTATGCTGCAATATATCATTACCTAGGAGCGCTAACTTTAGCGATTGCAGATATTGATACGGCCATGGCATCAAGAAATAATAGTTTAATAGGATTAGGTCATATTCAAAGGGCGCAAGAAAAAACAAAAGCACAATTACAGCTTGGCCGTATACAATATGAAACAGGAGCCATTAGTTATTTGGAATATTTGAATTATAAAGTGAATCATGAAACCTCAAAATTGAAGCTTGTGCAATATCAACAACTAGAATTGAATAGTACTGTTAGGTTATATCAGGCCCTAGCAGGTGGAAGCTGTATAGAAAATGCATCAAAAAGATCGAGTTCTAAACTGAAAGAATAAATACGAGTCTAGCAAGATTAAATAAATGAAAAAAACTCATTTTTT
>DNMA01000139.1 GCA_003489505.1 Legionellales bacterium
GATTTTAAAAAAAATAAATTGGTTGTGATCATGGATTCACATGTGGCTAAAATCTATAAGGATTTTTTTGTTCATATTTTGCGTTTTAATTTAGCCGATTTTTTAATTGTTCCAGCTGGCGAGTCCTCTAAAACTCGAGAAATGAAACAATTGCTTGAAGATAAATTACTGGCAAAAGACTTAGGGCGTGATATCGTCATTTTAGCTGTTGGTGGTGGTATGATTTGTGATTTAGCAGGATTTTTAGCAGCCACCTATTGCCGTGGAGTGCCTGCGATTTATTGGCCGACGAGTTTGCTTGCCATGGTGGATGCATCGATTGGAGGAAAAACTGCTGTAAATACCCCTTTTGGAAAAAATTTAATTGGGGCCTTTTCAACGCCATTTTCTGTTTGGATTGATATTGATTTTTTGAAAACACTTTCCAAAAAAGACTTTGCCAATGGGATGGTAGAAGTGGTTAAACATGCCGCCATTTGTGACTCAAGCCTGTTTGAAAAGCTCAATCGCAATCATCGTCGTATCAATGAATGCCAAAATAACGATATGATGGATATGATTGAGGCCAGTTGCCAAATTAAAAATGAAATTGTATCTCAAGATGCTAAAGATTTAGGGATTCGTTCTATTTTAAATTTTGGGCATACCATAGGTCATGCCATTGAAAAATTAGAAAATTATAAAATTAAACATGGTGAAGCCGTTGCTATGGGGATGATCATTGAGGCCTATATTTCTTATCTCAAGGGACATTCAGACTTAGATGTCATCGATAGACTTCATGCTTTATTAAAACTTTATCATATTCCTTTTAAAACTAAGGTTCTTGAACAGCCTGAAGATATCATTAAAGCACTCTATTTGGATAAGAAAAATAAGCAAGAAAAAATTCATATGGTTTTAATTCAAGATATTGGCTCTGTTTACATTGAAGAGGGCTTTTATACGCATCCGATTGAAGAAACCAAAATCTTAAAAGCACTGACCTGGGCGCAGGGATATTTTTAATGCTTTTTTTAACTTTGCCTGCTAAAAACTTAGCGTTTTTAAAAGAAAAGATTAAAAAATACGAAAATGATGTAGATGGTTTTGAGATTCGTTGGGATTTCGCCAAGGATATTCCAGCCAAAACAGTTCGAAAATTAACTAAGCTTCCTTTAATATTTACTCTGCGTTCTGCAAAGCAAGGCGGTCTTACACATTCTGTGACTTGGGAAGACATGCTTTTATTGGCTGAAGCAAGTCCCGATTATATGGATTTAGAATATGATTGGCCAAAAAATTGGTTTGAAGAATTAAAAGAAAGTTTCCCTAATATCAAGCTTATTGCTTCCTATCATCATATGGAGCATGTTCCGGAAAATTATCCTGAAATGCCTTTGGTAGATATTCAAAAGATTGCCTGTTTTTGTTCATCTTCATTAGATGCATTGCGTTTATTAAATTTTTCTAAAACTTTAAAAAAAGATTTTATTTTAATTGGAATGGGGGAGAGGGGGGCATTTACCCGAGTGATGAATCTTGCCTTAGGAAGTCTTATTACCTTTGCCTCATTACCTGAGGAGCCTGTTGCACCTGGTCAAATTAGTATTGATGACATGAATACGATTTATCGTGTAAGAGGGATTAATAATCATACTCAATTTTACGCATTATTAGGCAATCCAGTCAGTCATAGTATTGGACATCTTTTTCATAATGATTATTTTGAAAAACACCAGATGAATGCCCGCTATGTCAAAATTGAGGTGGCAATTGATGAACTAGCTAAATTTTTAGAACAAGCTTTGTTACTTCCTTTTCAGGGAATGAGTATTACCATGCCATTAAAATTAAAGGCCTTCGATTTGTGTTCATCAGAAGACAGCTCAAAAAGCATTAATACACTAGTGAAAAACAATCAAAAATGGTTAGGGTATAATACTGATATTTCCGGCCTTTGGCAGATTTTAAAATCTTATTCATTTAAAAAGGTGCTAATCCTTGGTGCAGGAGGCGCAGGATTTGCTTTATATGAAGATTTTAAGCAAAAAGGCATTGAGGTCGTTTTATTTAATAGAAGCCCTAAGGCAGGCAAAGAAATCTTATCTTTTGAAAAGCCATTTCCCAAAGTAGATTTAATTATTAATACTCTTCCAACAATTGAAGATTCGTTAAAAGTCAAATTGGAGCAGTATCTTTGCTCTGAAATGCTGGCTATTGATTTTGTCTATGCTCAGCATGAGTTTTCTGATTTAGTTAAAGCTTGTGGTATAAAGCTCATCACTGGCCTTGATGTTTTCTATCAGCAGGCAAATCTTCAACAAGAAATTTGGCAATAATGTCACATATTTTTTAAATTCGACTAACTTAAAGTAGCGACTCATTACTACTTTAAGTTAGTCCATATTTTAAATGAAGTGAGTGATTTCTTCATGTATCTTAACTGCCTTTAGAATACTAAAAAATATCTTTTCTTATATTAACTAATCGTACAACATGCTAAGGAATGGTTTTCTTGATTTGTATCTTTATTATCAATCGATTGAAAGAATGCAGTGTTTGAACGAGGGCTTTCGAGTTCTAAGTTGCTAATTAGAAATGTAGAATGGATATCTCTCATATTATCTACATCCTTCAAGGCTCGATATAATTTACGTTTTTGCTCAAAGGATGCATTGTCTTGTAAGTTCTTATCAATATGAAAAAATGAAAGTCCATCCATTTTCATAAGGTATGGAATATCAATATCTATTTTACTTTCATTATCCTCACTTTGAAGCCATAAGTCTATTTTTTGTTTTAACTCAGTCAGCTCATTTCTTTCGCTTTTAGCACGTTTTTCAATCACAGCGTCCATAGTGAATTGTTCAGCTTGGGTTTTATCTAAAGAGTTCATAAATTCTAATAATATCTGTTCACAAATACCTGAAATTATGATTGTTTGATAGCAAGCAGTTATTTCATCATATACTGGAATACGAAAAAAACTGTCTACCTGGTCCAATTTTCTATCATTTTGCAATTCTTGGACTTTTGATTGAGCAAGCTCTAATGAATACAATCGACGTTGGTCATTGATATCCTTTAATCGAATCTGATGCATATCATAAAATCTCTGAGCTGAACTTTTATCAGTTTTTTCGATTTCTTTTATTAAAACTTCTGGAACTGATGATAAATGATATTCTGAAATGACGCTCAGTATTTTTTCTATTATATTTTCTTCAGAGGTTTTCATTTTTAAATGATGAAGTAATACTAATAAAGTGTAATATGGATATGGAATCATTAAGACATGGCTTGTTTTATCACTAGAGGCTAAAAGTTCGTGACCTCCCATGTCTTCGAATACCTTTCTTAATGGCTCATCAACTTTTTGATAGTAAAGATGCCATTGCCACCCCAGATG
>DNMA01000021.1:0-669 GCA_003489505.1 Legionellales bacterium
AAGCATCAAGACTGATAGTTGCTGATACTGGTTTATGTTCTAATTCAGCTATCATTTCATTAAGAACTGTTATAGCAGGTGCTGTTAAATATGGATTCTTAACAAATTCTTGATGTAAACCTATCAAACGGTTTTTAATTACATTTTGCTGTCCTGGATACTCTGAATTGATTTTATCTAAGCCGTCTTGCACAACAGATTGAAATCGCTCTCTTACTGTTTGTTCAGTAACAACCGCTCTATCATAGAGGTTTGTCAGCATAAATTGAAAAGTAGCATAAGCATCTGAAATATCACCCAAAGCTTTTTCAAAAGAGTCTTGAGAAAGTGCATAACTTCTTGCTGAAGCGCTTGAAGAAGAATGTCCTTGAATATGGTTTAGGGTTGCTGCTGAGCTTGCTTGAGGAACAAGCCTGCCACCACTAGCATCAGCTGAAACCATTGGTGATATATTATTAATACTAGCAGCCCCACCCCCTTGTGCAGAGTATGAAATGTCGCTTGATAATCTCTCTTTATTCAGGCTTTCCAAAACATAATCACCTGTTTTCAAGGATTCACTATTAAGACAACCGTGAGATAATAAACCCGGATGTGTACGCATCATATGTACTAATGCATAAGAATCAGCAGTACAAGTATCATCAATATCAATATTACCGCTTCTTT
>DNMA01000021.1:1069-7925 GCA_003489505.1 Legionellales bacterium
AAAATCACTTGGGCCTGCTGGATTAGCTAAAAACAATTGATTATTTTCAAAGTCAAGCATCATAGCAAATGCATGACCACCTGTGGTCATTGACATATAGAGAGGCGTCTTATTTGTTTTAAGGGAATTTATGATCTTTGTATTCGCTTGGGTCTTTAATCCATCAAGATCTGTAGCAATAAAATTAGGCATTTCTGTTACTTTTAAAAGTCTATCAACAATAGACACCAATTTTCCATCATTTCGACAAATCTTATCAATATATGTTTTGACAAGTAACGGAGGTAATTTCAAATCGATTGTTGAATGAGACGTATTAACATCCCTATCCCTTAAGATTTCAAGAAGTCCAATATCACCTTTTTCAGTTAATAAATGTTTTCTTAACTCCAGTTTAAGATACGGAATAACTATAGGAATTAATCGACCCGTATCACTAATATAATTGATTTCAGAGTCGTATTGTCTTGCTTCTTGGGTAATTAGACCAATTAAATAGTCCAAAACCTGAGGGGCATAAGTAGAATGACCATCTAAGTTAATTCTAACATTCTCATTAACTACATTTACCGGTATAGCTCCTGGATCTTTATTACAAATAAAAGATACCATAAAGCTTAAATTATCAATATCAGCACTCTCTTTAGGTAAAATATCTCTAGGAAGAGTAAATGCTTGAATTCTTGAATAATTAGAAAATTCTCCCTGAATTATTATTTTTTCGATAAGTATTTTATCCCATCCGCAAATGATACCGTCAGGGTAAGTATAATTATGATAAAAGTTATCTTTACGATTTTCGCTGTTGGGAACAGGGGCACCTTCAACTTTAAATAATTCTTTTTCAGCATATAATTTAAAATTTTGGATTGATAGACCACCATCTTCAGTAATTACTGCATTAAAACCAAGTTTATTCAATTCTGCTACTGCTATCTCACAACGAACACTTCTCATTAATTTACACCTTCACAAAACCTATCAAATATTATTCTATTATACCAGAAAAAGAATACTTTGAACAGAATCTAAAATATATTTTTGATTTTTTGGACTTGAAAATATGTTGTATTTTTTCCATAATTTGCGGGCATACTAAGGAGAACATATGCCCTGCCAACCTGGATTGTTAGAATCTCAAAATATTACTATTTTGATGGACCAATTACTTGAATACTGCCTGCAACACCAAATTTCTGATTTACACTTTGAACCTCTAGCGCATGATTTTAGACTTCGAGTACGAATTGAAGGAAGTCTTCAAAACCACCATTTTTTCACACCCGCCATTTATAAAACCATGGCGCAACGCTTCAAAGCATTGGCTCACTTAAATATCACTGAACAAAAAAGCCCTCAAGATGGACAATGGCTTTGGCAACACCATCATCGCAATCAAAGTATTCCCTGTCGATTAAGTACCTGTCCGGTTTTATACGGTGAAAAACTCGTGGTGCGACTTTTAAAACACCCTTTTTATCATGCCGCGTGGTCTGATTTAGGGATGACTTCCTCACAAGCTAATATTTTTGAAAAGCATCTAAAATATCAGCAAGGCCTCATTTTAGTCAATGGACCAACAGGTAGTGGAAAAACCACGACCTTATATCAAGCCCTTCAGTATTTAAATCATGATACCCTCAATATTGTAAGCATTGAAGACCCGATTGAAATCCCTTTCCCGGCAATCAATCAAATTGAAATTTTGCCACAATTGGGTTTTACGCTTGCCAAAACCTTAAGAACTGTTCTAAGACAAGACCCGGATGTGATTTTAATTGGGGAGATTCGGGATACAGAAACGGCTCAATTAGCGATTGAAGCCTCTCAAACCGGTCATTTAATATTAAGTAGCCTGCACTCGCCGGATTGTCTATCAAGCCTTCAAAGACTTAAAAATTTAAAAGTTACAGAAGAAGATATTGAGGAACAAGTGCATTTAATTATTGCCCAAAAACTCATCCCCAAATCCCAAGGAGGACGAATTGGGGTCTTTGAGTTCTTAGAATTAGATTCAAAAGATAAAAAACAGCATAGTAATTTTCAAGAGGAGCTCTTTAACCTCTACGAGCAAGGTATCATCTCTTATGAGCAAATCTTAAATGATTAAGTATTATTGGATACTAGCGAAAGACGTTCAAAAGGGTTGGCAGCTATTTTTTAAAACAGGGATTCATCCCAAAGAATTGCGAAAAACTTTTTTGTTTATGATTTATCTGACCATCCCTATCCCTCAAGTCTTTCTAAAAAGAGCGAATCATCTTTTATTTTCACAACTGCATGATTTTCATCACATGGGCTTTTCTGTCTTAAAAAGCCTAGAAATCATTTATCGCTCCCCACACCCTTGTTTCCCAGCGCAAGTGATTCAAAACATTTGTAAAAGTCTTGAAAGTGGTTTGTCATTAAAACAAAGCTTTGGGCTGTATGCAGAATATTTTTCACCTATGACCTTGGCCTTTTTAGAGATGGCACATCACAGTGGGCATTTTTTTGATTTTATGCATTTATGGTTTGAAAATGAAAAAAGACTGCAAGCACATACGCATCAAATTCGCCAACAATTGTCATATCCTTTTATACTCATCCTTGTCTTGGTGGTTTTACTCCATTCTTTTTTTTCACATACTTTTTATCAATACCAAGCTTTTGCTAATCTTTTACATATTCCACGCCCTAAAAGTTTAGCATTACTTGAAAGCCTCAAGCCCTATCTATTTTTTACGCCCCTACTTCCCTTCACCATTTTGATTTATCGCAAAAAAATCATTGCAAAGTTACGGATTAAAAAAAATTTTGATTGGTGGCTATGGAGCTCTAGTATGCATATTTGCTTGAAATCTGGCGTCAGTTGGCCTGAGGCCCTTCTTCTGATTGAAAAACATTTTCCGCAATTACATCAAAAATCTTGGCTTCGTTTAATACAACTCAAACTTCGTCAAGGCCTCCCCTTTGAAGAATGTTTTACTGAAACCCCCCTAGTGATTCAGCAATATCTCCCTTTATTAAAAAGCAGTGCCACACCTGAATTAATTTTTTCGCATCTAGCTGACTATTTTTTACGTGAATTTGAAAAAAGCCTGTCAAAAATTGAGCGCTATGTTCAACCATTTTTACTGCTTATTCTCGCCGGTTTCATCGGCATGAGCCTGTGGATGATGTACCAACCATTATTTGAAATGGGTTTAAATTTATAGCTGGTTTTTCTATAAAAACAAAGGTATTCTAGCTGAAGGTTCAATTTTTATAGAGGGTCTTGTGAAAATTAAAGCAGAGTTTCAAATCCCTTATTATCACTATCTCAACAATAAAGGCGAGCTTGCAGAAAACGCCCCCATTCAGCTATCTGATGATACCCTGATTAAATACTTAAAAGTCATGACCACCATTCAGATTTTTGATAAAAAATCGATTGCCTTACAAAGAACAGGTAAAATGGGTACCTATGCCCCGATTTATGGTCAAGAATCTATTGGTACAGCTATTGGCATGACATTAGCTCCCAATGATGTCTTTGTGCCTTATTATCGAGATTACGCCACACTCTATCAAAGAAATATCAAACTTTCAGATATCTTAAGTTTTTGGGGCGGTGATGAAAGAAGTATGTCATTTTCATATCAAGCCCATGATTTTCCGCTTTGTGTACCGATTGCTTCTCAATGCCTACATGCAGCAGGAGCCGCTTTTGCACTAAAATATCAAAATACTAAAAATGTCGCTTTGGTTACCATCGGTGATGGTGGCACCTCAGAAGGTGATTTCTATGAAGCTATGAATGTTGCCGGTGCTTGGGATTTACCCATTGTATTTGTGATTAAAAACAATCAATGGGCGATTTCTGTACCACTAGAAAAACAAACCCGTTGTCAAACGCTGGCACAAAAAGCCATTGCAGCAGGATTTCAAGGCGTACAAGTCGATGGCAATGATGTCTTTGCTTTGCATCATGTTTTAGAAAATGCTATTGAAAAAGCCAGAAATGGTGAGCCCACATTAATTGAGGCGATAAGTTATCGCTTATCAGATCATACCACAGCTGATGATGCTACCCGTTATCAACCTAGTCATCAAGTAGAGGAAGCAAAACAACTGATCCCTATTGAGCGTTTAAAAAAATACTTACTCAAACAAAATATTTTAACAGAAGCGGATATCGAAAAAATGAATATCGAAGCTGAAGCCGAAGTTGAAAAAAATATTGAGGTGTATTTAAGTCAAAATCAACAAAAAATTGAGACCATATTTGATTACCATTATGCAGCTTTACCCGATTATTTGATTGAACAAAGAGCCGAAGCCATGGAGGAATTCCATCATGCCCATGATTAATTTAATTGAAGCAGTCAATCAAGCATTGGCTCATGAATTAGAACATGATGATAGTGTGGTCGTTTTCGGGGAAGACGTAGGTCTTAATGGTGGCGTATTTCGAGCGACTGAAAAACTTCAAGCGCGCTTCGGAGAAAAACGTGTATTTGATACCCCACTGGCTGAATCGATGATTGCAGGTTTGGCGGTAGGCATGTCCATGCAAGGATTAAAACCCGTTGCCGAATTTCAATTCATGGGATTTATTTATCCGGGCATGAACCAAATTATTTCTCACGCATCGCGTATGCGAAATCGTACCCGTGGTCGCTTAAGTTGCCCTATTGTTTATCGAACCCCAACCGGTGGTGGCATTCGAGCCCCTGAGCATCATTGTGAAAGTACTGAGGCACTATTTGCCCATATTCCAGGCTTACAAGTGGTCATCCCCTCTTCTCCAGCAAGGGCTTATGGCTTATTACTTGCGGCCATTCGAAACCCTGATCCTGTTATTTTCTTAGAGCCCAATCGCTTGTATCGTTTATACAAAGAAGAAGTGGCCGATGATGGTCAAGCTTTAGAAATTGGGCGTTGTTTCATCCTCAAAGAAGGCACTGATATCACTCTAGTCAGCTGGGGCGCATCGATTCATGAAACCCTACAAACAGCGCAAGAGCTAGAAAAACAAGGTGTTTCTTGTGAAGTCATTGATGTGGCAAGCCTCAAACCTTTAGATTTTGCAACCATTGCGCACTCTATTGAGAAAACAGGGCGCTGTGTGATTGTCCATGAAGCTGCAAAAACCTGTGGTTTTGGTGCTGAAATCATGGCGCAAATTATGGAAAATTGTTTTGACCAACTCAAAGCACCTGTTCAAAGAGTGACAGGTTATGATGTGGCCATGCCTTATTTTCAATTAGAAAAATTTTATATTCCGAGCATTGAGCGAATTCAATCCGCAATTGATTACACCATGGAGCTAAAATGAGTATTTTCTATTTACCAGATCTTGGTGAAGGTTTACCAGAAGCTGAAATTCATGAATGGTTTGTCAAAGAAGGCGATACCATTAAAAAAGATGAACCGATTGTTGCCATGGAAACTGCTAAAGCTGTTGTTGAAGTTCCTGCACCTCAAACTGGTGTTGTAAAAAAGCTCTATGGTCAAATGGGCACAGTCATTCGAACCGGTCAGCCTTTAATTGAATTTGAAAGTAGTGAAGAAAAAGCAAGTTCTTCGACTGTAGTCGGTGAATTACAAGAACATACCAATGTCGGACTGCATCATTTAAATCACCAGCGCTCACATCAATTACCCAAAGCCTCGTTTCAGGTAAAAAAATTAGCCCTCGATTTAGGGGTCGACCTCAAGGAAGTGACACCCACTGGTGAATATGGCGTGATTAGGGCCTGTGATATTCAAAATTTTGCCGGAAAACAGCAAAAGCAAGCACATCATGCCGATGCAACCATTCAACCCATTATTGGTGTTCGTCGTCAGATGATTAAAACCATGCAAGAATCTCATCAACAGGTGGTCCCTGTTTCCATCTTTGATGAAGCTGATATTGCGCACTGGTCAAAACCCTATGATATCACCGTCAGACTGGTACAAGCTCTTTGTTATGCCGTTCAAAAAGAACCTGGTTTAAATGCTTGGTTTAGCGGACAAGAAAAACAATTATTTCACTCGGTGAATTTAGGTATAGCAGTCGATAGTCCTGAAGGCTTATTTGTACCTGTTATTCATGGTGCTAATGATTTGTCAGCTGATGAAATTCGTCAAAAATTGAATACCTTTAAACAAGGTGTTGCCGATAGAAGTTTAAGCCCTGAAACTTTCCAAAACGGCACCATTATTTTATCTAATTTTGGTAAGTTCGCCGGGAAATTTGCAAGCCCTATTATTGTTCCACCGATGGTGGCCATTATTGCTGTTGGCCGTTTATATGACGCTGTTGTGCCTGGTAAGAATGGTATTGAAGTCCATACTCATTTACCCTTGTCACTGACCTTTGATCATCGCCCACTCACCGGTGGTGAAGCAACGCGTTTCTTAGGTGCCATGATAGAACATTTACAAAAATAAAGATTGTCAATTACTTGAAAGAGAAGTCATTTTGAAAAGGAAGTCTAATGAACCTCATCCATTCATCGGAGATATCTTTACGCTCAGCCGTTTTGAACGCCAAAAAAACGCTAAAAAAAGGTGAAAACCTTGCTGAAAAAATCAGGACTCAAGCACTGGGTCAGATGGAACTGGTCCAGCAAGCTGAAGGCTTGTTTTCAGGGATTAAAAACTCTGAAAGCATTCAATCAGCAGCCATTAGCATTGCCACCAAAGGCATTGAATTAGCCTACCAAGCGATTCGTGATGAACTCACCGAAGCCCGCTACAAAAGAAAAAGATTTGTTGAAGAATGCGAAACGCATTTGGCAACCTTTACCATCAGCTCTGCCAAGGAATTAAGTGAATATTCCGTTGAAGAACACGCTATTAAAAGATTTTATGAGATGTTGCAAAGCAAATGCCCAGACATCATTGA
>DNMA01000080.1 GCA_003489505.1 Legionellales bacterium
TGTGAGTAAATTGAGAATCAATCGATACCGCAATCACTTCCACTCCACGCTTGGTGAATTCATCCATACGATGATCGAGTGCGATTAATTCAGAAGGACAAACAAAAGTAAAATCTAAAGGATAGAAAAATACCAATGCATGTTTACCTTTAATTCTTTCAAATAAATTAAATTTATCAACAATTTCACCATTACCTAATACCGAAGGTACTGTAAAATCAGGTGCTTGATGACCTACTAAAACACTCATGTTTTCCCCTTACTTGTTTTCTAAAGCTTCTTTTAATAATGGCTCTAATTCGCCATTGGCATACATTTCAGCCAAAATATCGGAACCGCCAATTAATTCCCCACGCACCCATAGCTGCGGGAAAGTTGGCCATTCAGCATATTTAGGTAATTCTTGACGAATATCAGGATTGGCTAAAATATCTACAAATGCAAAAGGCACGCCACATTGTTTAATAATATTGGCTGCTCTTGCTGAAAAACCACATTGTGGCATGTCAGGTGAGCCTTTCATATAAAGTAGAATAGGATTTTCTGAAATTTGCTGTTTAATCTTTTCTATGGTTTCCATCAAAACCTCATCGTTTATCAAAACGAATGTATTATGGGCTAAGAGTTTATTGAACTCAAGACACCGGGGATAAAAAAAGACTAATTTGGTACGATTAGACTTCCAAACTGCTAAAGTATTCTTTAAACTTCCAAAGACTGTTAATTTATCGGAGAAATTTATGGCTTTTGAATTACCCGCTCTTCCCTATGCTCTTGATGCACTCGAACCACACATTTCTAAAGAAACTTTAGAATATCATTACGGCAAACACCATTTAACTTATGTTAATAATTTGAATCAATTATTAGTTGACCATCCTCTAGCTCATGAAAGTTTAGAAAATATTATCATGAAAAGTGAAGGCGGCTTATTTAACAATGCTGCCCAAGTTTGGAATCATACTTTTTACTGGCACTGTTTAAGCCCCAAAGGTGGCAATTTACCTAAAGGCACATTACTTGATGCGATTGTCAAAAAATTTGGTTCATTCGATGCTTTCAAAGAACAATTTAGTAAGACGGCTCTGACCACTTTTGGCTCAGGCTGGGGATGGTTAGTGAAAGATAAAAATGGTGAGCTTGCAATTACCAGCACGAGCAATGCAGACACCCCTATGCGCCACGGTCACAAAGCTCTATTAACCTGTGACGTTTGGGAACATGCTTATTATATTGATTACAGAAATGCTCGTGCACAATATATCGAACATTTCTGGAATTTAGTAAATTGGGATTTTGTTGCTCAGCAATTTGCCTAAATGACTAAGGGCGGCAACTCAATCGTTGTCGCCGAATTTCATACAAGCTCACTCCTGCGGCCACTGAGACATTTAAACTAGAGACCTGCCCGAGCATCGGGATAGAATATAACCCATCACAGCGCTCACGTGTTAAACGTCGCAAACCATCACCTTCAGCCCCTAAGACTAAAGCAATAGGACGACTTGCATCCAGCTCATAAAGCGACTCGGTAGCCTCTCCACAGGCTCCATACACCCAAACCCCTAAGCTTTGCAAAGTTTCGATCGAGCGTGCCAAATTCGTCACTCGAACCAAAGGCATACTTTCACTGGCACCACATGAAACCTTGGTGACTGTTGAATTAAGGCTTGCACTTTTATCTTTAGGGATTAACACCAAATCCACCCCTGAAGCATCGGCTGTTCGAAGACAAGCACCCAAATTATGGGGGTCCGTGACGCCATCTAAAATTAAAATTAAAGCAGCATGGCCCAGTCCTTCAATTAATTGCGGCAAGTCTGCTTCAATTAATTGTGGTAAGGCTTTTGCCCAAACCAATACACCTTGATGAACAATCTCTGGATATTGTTGATTCATCTGGGCAATTGGCATGGATTTCACTTCAATTTGCCTTTGCTGAGCAATTTTTAGAATTTCCTGATATTTTTTATCATCGCCTTGTCGAATCATAATATAGTCAACCTGACGAAGGGGGTTTTTTAAAATTGCCATGGAGGCATGCATACCATGGGCAGAGGGATTTTTAGACATCTTCTTTTACCAAATCAAAATCAATTTTACGCGCATCGGCATCTACCCGCGCTACCAATACTTTTATAGCGTCACCCAAATGATATACTTGTCCAGTTCTTTCTCCGACTAAACGGTGTCTTAAAGCATCAAATGCATAGTAATCATTTTTTAATGAGGTAACATGAACTAAACCTTCAACAAAAACATCTTTAATCGTGACAAACAGACCAAAAGAGGTAACTGCTGAGATGGTTCCGTCAAAAACCTGACCAATTTTATCTTTAATATAGATACATTTCAACCAAGTGAGGACATCACGTGTCGCCTCATCCGCTCGCCTTTCTGTCATCGAACAAGTTTGCGCTAATTGCTGAAGTTTTTCTTCAGAATAAGCATGTCGTTGTTGATGATCAATTAAATCACCCAAAATCCGATGGACGATTAAATCCGGATATCGACGAATAGGGGAAGTAAAATGGGTATAAACTTGATAACCCAAGCCAAAATGCCCTAAATTATCCACGGCATATTGTGCTTGCTTTAATGAACGAAGCATAACAGTTTCTAATACTTGTTTTTCAGGACGCACTCGAACTTTTTCAAGAACTTGTTGAAATTGTTTAGGCTGGGTTTTTTCATTAAATCGGCACTCAATACCAAACTCACCTAAAAAAGTTTGTA
This sequence comes from Legionellales bacterium, assembly GCA_003489505.1. Classification (GTDB taxonomy): domain Bacteria; phylum Pseudomonadota; class Gammaproteobacteria; order Legionellales; family Legionellaceae; genus UBA2653. Next base: position 2,737 of record DNMA01000080.1, read on the forward strand.
AACTTTTCATCTTTTCGAGATCAGGTTGTTCATGCACACGATATAAAGAGTGTACGCCTTGAGATTCAATAAAGCTTGCGACTGCGACATTGGCTGCCAACATACACTCTTCAATAATACGATGCGCCTCATTTCGAACCACCGGCACGATTTTTTCAATTTTTCGACTGGCATCAAATAACACCATGGTTTCAACTGTATCTAATTCAATTGCACCACGTGCTAATCGTGCAGTTAATAAAGTCTTATAAACCTGATGAAGGTTTTTAAGCATCTCCCAGACTTCCATCGATAACTTAGAGCCATCATCTTGTTGAAGATATTCATGCACATCATCATAAATTAATCGATTTCTCGAATGAATGACTGCTCGATAAAAGGTGGGTTGTCGAATTTGGCCTTTTTCAGAAATCACCATTTCTGCGACCATACACAATCTATCCACTTGAGGATTCAATGAGCAGATACCATTGGATAAAACCTCTGGCAACATTGGCACTACTCGCCCTGGAAAATACACTGAATTTCCACGAATGGAGGCTTGGTGGTCAATAGCAGAGTTGGGTAAGACATAATGACTGACATCTGCAATGGCAACCCATAAACGATGCTGGCCTTTATTCATTGGCTGACAACATACCGCATCATCAAAATCTTTTGCATCTTGTCCATCGATGGTAACAAACGGTAAATGACGAAGATCTCGGCGCCCTTTTAAATCTTTTTCTCTGACCTCTTTGGGTACCAGATAAGTTTCAGAAACCACTTCACTATCAAATTGTGAAGGCAGTCCATAATTTAAAATAGCGACATCAATTTCTAAACCAGGATCTAAATACTCACCTAAAACCTTTTCCACACGGCCAATGGCCATACTATGCGTTGTGGGATATTCAACAATTTTTACAATGACCATTTGTCCGTTTTTGGCATTTTGGGTTTGTGTTGGCGGAATTAAAATATCATGAAATAAATACTTATGTTCAGGCTCTACATAACACACCCCTTGTTTTTCAACAAAACGCCCTGCCACCGATTGAATCGCTCTTTCTAAAATCTCATGAACTTTGCCTTCTTTTCGGCCTTTTCTATCGATACCACTTTGATAAGCTAAAACAATATCACCATGCATGACCGATTTCATTTCTCGCGCTGATAACACCATATCAGGCTCTGCATTCTCAGGAATAAAAAACCCTAAGCCCTCGGTATGGGCTTGTACACGTCCTTTTATTAAAGTGGTTTTATTAGTCACACAGATGCGGTCTTTTCTATCAAACATAATTTGACCATCGCGCATCATGGCACGTAACCGAAAAACCAAAGCTTTTTGCTGGGCTTTTTTTCGTACTTCTAATAATTTAAATAAAGCACTTTTTAATAAGGGGCGCCCATATTCCGTTAAAACTTGGATAATATATTCACGGCTGGGAATGGGGTCTTCATATTTTTCAAGCTCTCGCTCAAAATAAGGGTCTTTGCTTTTTTTAGACACGTTTCACCATTCCTAATCATTCTTTATATATTGATAATTTAAAATTTAAAAAAATTTCTTCATTTTTTATGATCATGCTTGAAAATCAAAAAGATAACAAGAGCATCATCCCCATCCAAATTCAAGTCTATTCTGCTTTACTTTTGGACATTTGCATTCGCCAGCCTACTCTTTGTAAATAAGCGTCCAGCTCAGAATAGGATAAATTATTGGCAACCCAAAAATTTAATTTTGAAAAATCTTTTTTGGGTGGTTTAGCGGGTCTATCGCACAAAGCCAAAACTTGACCACATGCGACTTTTTGTTCATGTCCGGGTTCAGATTGTATACACTGCCACTGACTCATGCCTTGCGGCGCATAAAATACGCTCCACATTCCCGGTACAACACTTGCTGTCAGCCGGTTTTGTTCACGATTTGCCAACCATATTTCATAACGAGACAAACTATGCATCATGACCAAATGATTTTTTTGCTTTTGAAGAACAATCCTTTCTTCAATAGGCATCGCCTGACAGCCTTTGGGTAAAAATTCTTTGGCAAAACTCTGCGCCTCCAACCCCATCAAACATAAAAATAAGATAAAATGCTGCATTTTATTCTCCCAGGGCGACAAAACGGTTATACTTTGATCTTTCAACCATTTTAAAAATTATTATGAATATATCATCTCTTGTTTTGCAAATCATGGATTTTCAACAACATGCTGTTGAAAATTGGAAAAAAAATGGCGTACAACAACAAGAAAAAGAACTGATGTCATTTGTTGAAGCCAATCACGCTTTTAACTTTCAACTATGGAATGCCGAAGATAAAGCCCGTAGAAATGACATGGGAGATGCTTTTGTTGTCAAAGCCAAACGAGAAATTGATTCCTTTAATCAACAACGCAATAACCAAATGGAAAACATTGATAAGTACTTGATTGAAGCCCTAAAACCTGCCTCCCCTGAATCTTGTCCAGTCAACTCAGAAGCACCTGGCATGATTATTGATAGACTTTCCATTTTAGCTTTAAAGCTCTATCACATGCACCTCCAAACGATTCGAGATGATGTCGATGCGCAACACATTCAAAACTGTCAACAAAAATTGAATCAACTCATTCAACAAAGACAACAACTGGGTAAATGTTTAGAAGAACTTCTTTTAGCTGTTCATCAAAAAACAAGAACATTTAGGGTTTATCATCAACACAAAATGTATAACGACCCTAATTTAAACCCTGAGCTTTATGCACAAAAAGCTTAATGCACTCGTGCAGCAGCATCATCAATAAATGGTAATGCTGCTGCACGAGGAGAAGATGGTACATTCATTGTTAAAGCAGCGCTCGAACCAATTCTAAAAAATCGGCTTAGTTGTTTTGACTGATTCGGTGCTACTTGCGCAGTAACTTCACTCGGTCTTTTCTCTCCTGTCAACCAGGTATACATAAAGGACTCTTTATACGCATCATTATCGACTCGCATCAATCCCCTCAATCCTTTACAAGCAAAGAAGGATGCGTAAATTGCGCTGACACCTAAATAAATACTCATTAAAGCCGGGTTAACATTTTCAGAGGCCATGACAAAGAAAGATAATAAAGTTTGGGTACACTTAATCCCTTTTTTGGCACCCGATAAGGTTTGTCTAAAGACTTCAGCATGCTCAGGAATTAATAAATTAGATGTCCCTCTAATCTCTTGAGAATTCATAATGTTAAAAGTTGAAGGACTAACATATAGTGTATTCGCAGAACTTGTTTCTTGAACAGGCGTCAAACCTAAGTGCTGAGCACTTTCATCTTGATCATCTAGGCTTTTTTCTTCTTTGGGTCGAATAAATAACCAGGTATAAGACATGGTTGCAATTAAAATAGACAATCCTACTAAGACAGAAATATAAAAGAAAATGGGTGTAATCGTTAGTCCAAATAAGAAACTCATGGTGGCGACCGTCATTAATAAACTATTAAATGCACCATAAACCACCAAGCCATTACGAAGTGATTGACGCCAGACGATCCCGGAAGAGAGCTCCAGTTGCTTACTTAAATCCAGATGATTTTTTAAATATTCTCTTTCTAAGTTTTCGACTCGAACACAGAAATGTAAAATGTCTTTTTGTTCCGCTGTGATATTGCTCAAATTCATTTTTGATAAATCAATTTTTGATAAATCCATGCCTTGAATAGCGTTTGAATTTAAATCTTGCTTTTCAATACCCTTACCGGATGGGAATTTTTTGGAAATTAAATTTGCTAACAACGCAGCAATTTCAGGCTCTAATTTATCAAACCCTGTGCTAATAGGTGTAAAATTTTGCCATTCTAAAAGCAGCATTCTTTTATTCATTATCAAATTTGCTTTCAGCTGTGAGGTTTTTAAACGTCTTTGATAATCTGCTTCTTGGTCATATTCACTAATGACATTCAACACCATAAAGAAACTACAAACGCTAACTGCATAAATGAAAAACTGTGACGGTAAGACCACCATGCTTAAAACCCCTAAAAAATAATAGGGGGCATTCAGTAAGCCACTTAATATTGCGGATGCAAACGCTTGAGTTGAGTTTTGTTGAAACTGTGCGGCATTTTTTAAATATGAATAGGTATCCGATTTTTCATATAATACTGTATCTTTAATAAATGCTTGTTTTGAAAGATAAATCTGCCAAAAAGGATTTTGTTCTGGAGAGATATCGGCATCATCAAATAAGCGTTGCTGACTATCGAGCAGTTGTTTATATTGCTCCCAATAAATTCTTGGAACATGTGATTGCCCGTCGGCATCTTTTCGAAGATCTGCTAATTTAGTTTCTAAAAGCTTTAAAAAATTTTCTAAAACTACTTTCTGTGCCGGATCAAATTTCTCAAAAGACCTTTCTAAGTTATTTTCTTCACCCTTTTCATCAATAAAAAGGTACTCTTTTTTACCATCGTCTTTAGTAAGCGCTAAAATACTACCAGCATAAATATGTTTTAGAGCTTTTTTGCGTTCTTCGCCATCGTCAGGGAGTAACTTGTCATCGACTTCCAGGAAACAAGCATTAATGCCTTTGACTTGGCGGCGGAATAAATCATTGGATTGCTGAAGCGATTTTCGCGCTTCGACCATGCTACGATTCCATAGTTGATTCGCTGCACCGATAAGACCTAATAGAATACCAAAAGGTGTTATGTAACTAATGTAGTTTTGATGAAATAAGGTTTGAGAAACTAATAATAAACTGCGAGTACCTTTAAACGTCCACTTTAAACGTTTAATCACATCACGAACATAAGGCCAGTAATTGTCTGCAAATGATGAAAAAACTGTTCTATCTTCTTTTTTAATCCCATTACCTAAGTAGGCAAACAGACCAAAACAAGCTGACCCAATTAGAAAAATCAGCAAGCCTTCTTCAGAGTGTAACCACTCTAGAAACATTTTAGAGGAGATTGAGCCACTGGCTGGATTCATTGCATCAAAATAATATTTGATAGAGCTTATCCATAAATCTAAGGCATCAAATAAAGACTGCATGCCTATTTCGAAACTACCAGGCTCTTTTAATTCTGAAAGAAATTCAACGGTACTCTGTTGCTGAGGAATCAGAACAGGTTTTTGAGGAGTTTGTGATGAACTTTCCGCCGTTAAGGACATCGAGTATCAACTCTTATAACAATTAAATTAATACTTATTATACCAAAAAAAAACACTAATGGAAGTATTTTTTTCATTTTGTTTTTATTTTGCCCACAAGGCCAAATTGTTATTATATCCAAATTGGATGATAAATTCAAATTTATGTCTTTATCAGCCACAAAAACACTTTTTTTCATAAAAAAGTTAAAAAAAACATTCTTTCTTTTGTAAATTATCATAAAATACCTTAATTAAAGCATCTTTTCCTCGTGGAAAGAATTGAAAAATAATTAATAAATTTGGTAAAATAGGCGACAATATTTTAGTGCGGGGAAGAAATGCCATCTTTTATATGCTGTTTAATAATGATTTGTTCTTTTTTTACAGGACCGGTTATGGCGAACTCAGATACAATCGTTTTTGGATATATTGAAAAAGCGACCTTGGTCGACCAAGATTTAACTTTATCTGCAAAATTAGATACGGGTGCAAAATCTGCCTCCCTTAATGCGTCTCACATTAAAGAAGTTGAAAAACATGGCAAACCCTATTTAAGCTTTATCGTCCCCAGTAAAGAGGGTGATAAACATTTTGAATGTGAATATATTGGCAAAATTAATATTAAAAACCGAGCTGATGAAAATCAAACCAAAAAACTATTCCGGTATTTTGTGAAAAGGCCTGTGGTATTAATGAAAGTGCAATTGGGTCAAAAAACTCAAATGATTCGCGTTAATCTAACCAACCGCAAACACTTCATCTACCCCATGCTTCTTGGACGCGAAGCGATTGTCGCATTTAATGGCGCCGTCAATCCTCAAGAACGCTACATACAGACTCACAAGGCTCGTAAAAAATGAAAACCCCCAAAAAACATTTGTATACATTAATCATTTCATTGATGGCGATTGGTTTATTCATTTTCACCTATAGACATTTTGTCATGGGCGTACCGCTCAAAGATAATGAAATGGTTAACACTTGGACCTTGGAGGCTAATCTTAAATTTAGTGCCGATAAGAATCGTCCAATTAAAGCCATTTTTAACATCCCTTATCAGCCTAAACACTTCTCTATTCTGGATGAATACTTTGTCGCACAAAATTATGGCATCAGCACGCATTTAGATGGACTCAATCGTCAGGCTATTTGGACTTTACGACGCGGCAACGGTCCTCAATCGCTTTATTATCGCGCTATTTTTAAAGAAAATGAAAATACTGTTGCAAACAAATCAATTAAAGCACCAATTTTCAAGAAAATTCACTTAAAAGAGCCTGAATTATCAGCAGCCCAAACGATTATTCAAGCCGCACGTCAAACTTCTGCTGATATTCAAACCTTTGCAGAAGGCACCATTCGAGAACTTCATAAAAAAGATGGTAATGCAAGATTGTTAGTGGGCCCCTCTTATAATAATCAACAATTGGTCAATACTGCCATTATTATCCTAAACCAAGCAAATATATATGCCTCTTCTGTTCACGGCTTTCATACCAAACAACAAACTCATGCAGATTTAGAAACCTGGTTGGCCGTTTACAACCAAAAAGAATGGATTTATATCAATCCACAAACTGGTGATGCGGGATTGCCCTCTGATTTCATTGTATGGCACTATGGCAATGAACCACTCTTTACTTTATTTGGTGGACAAAAAGCCCAATTGAATTTCAATATTACCCCAACCCCAATGAATGCTTTGAGTGTTGCCAAGACACATGGCCTTTTAAGTCAATCTCAGTTAATGCGCTTTTCACTATTAGAGTTACCCGTTAACACCCAAGAAACCTACAAAATTTTGTTAACAGTTCCTGTAGGTGCTTTTATTATTTTATTATTAAGAAACTTTATTGGCTTACAAACCTTCGGGACCTTTATGCCTGTTTTAATTGCACTGGCATTTCGTGAAACACATGTAATTTGGGGCATTAGTTTATTCAATATTATTATATTTTTTGGTTTGATGGCCCGATTTTATCTTGACCAACTCAGACTTTTATTAGTTCCCAGGCTTTCTGCCATTTTAACCATTGTGATTTTACTGATGATTGGCATTAGTGTTTTAAGTCAAAACTTAAATCTCGATTCAGGACTTTCCATTGCACTTTTCCCCATGGTGATTTTAACCATGACCATTGAAAGAATGTGTATCATGTGGGATGAAAGAAGTCCGTATGCAGCAATCAAAGCAAGCTTTGGTAGTTTATTGGCTGCGACTTTATGTTATTGGGCGATGACCCAAGCGCAAATTCAGTATTTAGTTTTTGCTTTTCCAGAACTTATTTTAGTCATACTTGGCTTTATTCTTTGGTTTGGACAGTATCGCGGATATCGCCTCACTGAGTTAGTGCGATTTAATGCCTTAGCAAGAACAGGGAATTAAAAGGTTCATACATGATTTTTAAAACTTATCAACGTTTAAAAAACAATGGCATCTTAAGTATCAATCAAAGAAATTCTGATTTTGTATTAAAATACAATGACAGAACAAACTATCCTTTGGTCGATGACAAGCTCAAAACCAAATACTTAGCCACTCAAGCCAATATTTCGGTTCCTAAGCTGTATGCACAAATTGATACTGAACATCAAATTAAGAAAATTGATCAGATACTAGAGCCTTTTTCTGATTTTGTGATAAAGCCTGCACATGGTTCAGGCGGCGATGGCATTATAGTCATTACTGGCAAAGTTGGTAGTCGCTATCGTCAGATCAATGGCAAGCTCTTATCTCAACAAGAACTGAGTTACCACCTTTCAAGACTTTTATCTGGCGCTTATAGCTTAGGCGGTAACCATGATTATGCCATTATTGAGAAACGAGTCATCGTTGACCCCGTATTTAGCAATATCAGCCATCAAGGGGTGCCCGATGTTCGGGTGATTACTCTCATGGGTTATCCGGTGATGGCGATGCTTAGACTCCCCACCCGCTCTTCGGGCGGAAAAGCCAACCTTCATCAAGGAGCCATTGGGGCCGGTATTGATATTGGAACGGGCACCACCAAAAACGCTGTTTATCAAAATGATATTATTGAGCATCATCCCGATACACTCTTTCCGATTGCAGGCGTCAAGGTTCCCTATTGGAATGAAATCTTACAAATTGCCGCCAGCTGTTATGAACTCACTGGCATGGGTTATTTAGGGGTTGATATAGTCATTGATGCCAATGATGGCCCTTTAATGCTGGAGCTCAACGCGCGCCCCGGTCTTAGTATTCAAATTGCCAATCAAGAGGGTTTACTCAAACGATTGCGTCTCATTGAAGACCGGAAAAAAGCTCATCATCACGAAGCCATCACCTCAAGAATTGCATTTTCCCTAGAGCAATTTCATCGCCCCTAATTTTACATAAAAATGAGTGCAAGATTTTATCTACTCAGGTAAAATGATTCCTTTAAGAAATCTCAGGAAATAATTTTACATGTGCGGTATTGCAGGCATTTATCATCTCAAACAACAACCTGTGGCCAACATCATTTTAACTAAAATGAATGATGCTATGCTTCATCGAGGACCTGATGGTGATGGCATATGGCTTGAAAAAAATATAGGGCTGGCACACCGAAGACTTTCCATCATTGATTTAAGTCAACATGCCCACCAACCGATGATGGATACAACAGGGCGTTATGTCTTAAGTTACAATGGAGAAGTGTATAATTTTCGAGAGCTTCGTATTGAGCTTGAAAGATGCGGTCATGCTTTTTATTCCAAATCCGATACTGAAGTGGTTTTAAAAGCCTTTGCGCAATGGGGTGAAAAAGCACTTGAAAAGTTCAATGGTATGTTTGCTTTAGCCATTTGGGATAGACAAGAAAAAACTCTTTTTCTTGCTAGAGACCGCTATGGTATCAAGCCTCTTTATTACACGGTGGTCAATGAGCAAGTGATTTTTGCCTCAGAAATTAAGGCTTTATTACAACACCCGGATGTTAAATGCCAACTAGACCCGATTGCTTTAGCTGAGTATTTAAACTTTCAAAACTTTATCCAAGACCATACGTTATTTAAAAATATCAACATTTTAAAAGCAGGTCATTTCCTTCGAATTCATAATGAAAACCTGCAATTTTCTCAATACTGGGATTTTAATTTTCAAGAAGACCCTACTTTAATTGATGAACAAGAATGCGCTGAAGAATTAGAACGCCTCGTTATTCAAGCAGTCAACCGACAACTGGTCAGTGATGTTGAAATTGGTGCTTTTTTATCTGGTGGCATGGATTCTGCAGCCATTACATCCATTGCTGCCAAACAACTGCCTTATTTGAAAACTTTTACTTGTGGCTTTGATTTAAGTTCAGCTTCTGGGCTTGAACAAGATTTTGATGAAAGACGTGATGCTGAGCGGATGTCCTATCTTTTTAAAACCGAACATTATGAAATGGTTTTAAAAGCAGGCGACATGGAACGTTGTATGAAAAAGCTTGCCTATCATATTGAAGAGCCGCGTGTTGGACAAAGTTATCCTAATTTTTATGCTGCAAAGTTAGCCAGCAAATTTGGCAAAGTGGTTCTTGCAGGTGCTGGAGGTGATGAAATTTTTGCCGGTTACCCTTGGCGTTATTACCCACAAATTGCCAGTCAGAACCAAGATGACTTTTTAAAAAACTATTTCCAATTTTGGCAGCGTTTGTTTAAAGATGATGAGCAAACTCACTTATTTAAACCTATTGAGAAAGATATTCAAGGCTATAGTGCTTTTGAAAGCTTTAAGCGTATTTTTAAAGCATCACCTCATGATCAAAATCCTAATGCCTATATCAATCAATGTTTATATTTTGAGGCCAAAACTTTCTTACATGGATTATTAGTGATTGATGATAAATTATCTATGGCGCACAGCCTAGAATCACGCGTGCCTTATTTGGATAATGATTTAGTCGATTTTGCTATGAAAATTCCGGCCTCCTTTAAGCTTGGAAAAACGCATGAAGTCTTTAAAGCCATTCAAAATAAAGAAGACCTTTCTCAATTTTTACAAAAAAATAAAGATGGTAAGCTTATATTTAGAAAAGCAATGCGGAACCACCTTCCAAACGATATTATTAATAAAACCAAACAAGGCTTTTCCGCGCCCGATGCTTCTTGGTTTAAAGGTGAAAGCATGGAATACATCCAAAATTTATTTCTAAAATCTGATGCCAAAATTTATGGTTTCTTAGATAAAAAAACCGTACAAGATAAAATTCAAGAACATCTCCTTGGCACACAAAATCATCGTTTAATTATTTGGTCATTACTCTCTCTGGAGAAATGGTGTGATCAATTTAACCCCGATTTCTAATAAAGGATTCCTATGAATATTTTAATGCTTGATAAATCTGCCATTACCGATAGACGGATTGTCTTAGAGGCTGAGTCACTCATTCAACAAGGGCATCAAGTGATATTATGTGCAGGACGCTCAAGCCCACAACAAAACGACCTCGATGTTGATAAGCATTTAAAAATTTATCGTTTTTTTACCAACTCACTGCTGGAATATTGTTTAAATCAAAGCACCACAGATGAATTAAAAAATTTATCTCAAGTTTTAGGACAATATAAAAATCAAAGTGCGTCTCGATTGAGTGCTTATCTAAAATTTGCTTTTCATCATCCAGAGTGGGCTTTAATCCAAATGAATTGGATCAATACCCCCATTCCTGCAAGCATTCATCAGTCGATACAGTTTTTATTATCGCTTTACAGTTTAAAAGGCTGTTTAATATTAGAAAGTCTTAAAGACTCACCTCTTTATTGGTTAAAGCAAATCGAGCAAAAGATAATCCCCATTTTTAAACCAGACGTCAT
>DNMA01000116.1 GCA_003489505.1 Legionellales bacterium
CACCTTGCCCATGCGTCGAATGACCATGCTCATCGAAGACATCAACAGCCATCCCTAGGCCTAAACACTGCAGCTCACCTCGATAAACAGGTAACTTAGGATGCCCTAGGGCAAAACAAGAAATAATATCACTGCCACCAGAAATCGAGCTCATTTGTATAGCGCGCCCCAAAAGCTTTTCAATAAAATCATATTGGGCGGGTAGTAAAGGTGAACCCGTACTCAAGATAAGCTTTAGTTTTGCTAATTTTTTTACATCATATTGCACCTGATTTTTTTCAAGACTTGCAAAAAATGCTGCACTTGAGCCCCATACCGTCGTCTCAGATTCTGATAAAACATCTAATAATCGGTGCTGGGTCGGATACATGGGAGAGCCATCATATAACACCAAAGTTGTTCCCAAGCCTAAGGCAGAAAGCATCCAATTCCACATCATCCAACCACAGGTTGTATAAAATAATAATCTATCCGAAGCAGTTAAATTAGAATGCAGTCCTAATTCTTTAAAATGTTGCAGTAAAACACCCCCACTACGATGGACAATACATTTTGGCTTTCCGGTGGTGCCTGATGAAAATAAAATACACAAAGGATGATTAAAATCGACTGCTTCAAATTCTAAAGGCCTTGAACCATCGGAAACATCTACTTCATCAACCCAAATCAAATGTTCTAAACTTGGAATAGAAGCTTTTAAGTGAGCGATTTTTTCTGTATTTGAAAATTTTTTTCCAGCATATTGATGATTTTTAATGGCAAAAATACACTTGGGCTCAATTTGTGCGAATCGGTCAACCAAAGCCCGCTCACCAAAATCTGGCGAGCAACTCGCCCAAATCGCCCCAATTGAGGCTGTGGCAAGCATTGCAATGACAGCTTCTGGGATATTAGGTAGGACGGCGACGACGCGGTCACCTTTTTGGATGCCTTTCTGGCGTAATATATGCGCATAAACCGCCACCGCCTGTCTTAATTGTGAAAAACTTAAACTTTGTGTTTTGCTTTGCTCATCATATGCCAAAATAGCTAGACCTTCACGGTGCCTTAAAATATGCTCAGCAAAATTTAAGCTTGCCCCCTCAAACCAGCGTGTTTCCCACATATTATGAGAAGCACTCATCAAGGTTTTAGGGGGCGTTTTAAAATGAATGGCAAAAAATTCTGCCAAAGATTGCCAAAATAACTCAGTATGCTCAATCGACCATTGATGAAGTGTTGGATAATCAGTAAACGATAAATGATAATTTTGTTGTAAAAATTGCAAATAAGCATCCATTTGCGTTTTTTCATCCGCATTCGGTTGCCAAATCGGGGTATTTTGCATATCAACATCCTTGTGAATCACGCTTCGAAGATTACTATATCATTTTTGCTTCACAGAGCAACTTGTAAAATCCAAATGATGAACGATAAAAAATAAATGAAAAAATGAGGCTGAATTTACTTTTATACTCCAATGGAGTATAATTAATTTGTTATGATAATAAAAGAAACGACAATTTTTACTAAGAAAATTTTAGCTTTATTGCCGGATGAAGATTACAGACTTTTGCAAGAAGAGTTAGTTAAAAATCCAGAAGTTGGTAAAGTCATTAAAAATAGCGGCGGAATTCGTAAGGTACGCTGGGGATTAGGGCATAAAGGGAAGAGCGGTGGTCTGAGAGTCATTTATTATTTGCTAATATCTAAAGATCAAATATATATGCTCTATGCTTACCCAAAATCAGAACAAGAAAATTTAACAGATGAACAATTAATCATCTTAAAGAAAGTCGTTGAAGAGGAGTTGCATCATGAATAAACAAGATTTTGATGAATTATTAGCAAGTATTCGTGAAGCTGGAAAAATTTTAAAAGAAGAACAAGAGGCTTCTCGTGAGTTCACCTTTAATCCTTTAGATGTAAAAAAAATAAGAGAAAAAACAGGTTTATCACAAAGAGATTTTTCTACACTTGTTCATGTGAGTTTAAGGACATTACAAAATTGGGAACAAGGAAAAAGGTCGCCCACTGGACCTGCTGTAGCTCTTTTAACAATTATTAAGAATGATCCATTACACGCAATAAAAGCCTTACATTAAATCTATTTAAAAGCCCCCGCACCTAGACATCTTCGAGGATTCGCTATTCTCTTTAAATTCACGAATAATCTAGTAAGTTATCCCAAATTTTTACGAAATTAAAACAAACCAAAAGATTTTTCAGGCAATCTACTGGGTTATTGTCTAAAATTCAGGTATAATATCAATGATTTGTTCAATTAACCCTCGAGATAACATTCTCTTTTCTTAAATAGTAAGTAATCATATGAAAAATATTCGAAATATTGCAATTATTGCCCACGTTGACCATGGCAAAACCACTCTTGTCGATAAATTATTACAATTTACCGGCACCTTAAATTCACGCGGTCCCATTGCTGAGCGCGTAATGGATTCTAATGATTTAGAAAAAGAGAGAGGGATTACCATTTTAGCTAAAAACACCTGTATGCATTGGCAAGGTGTTCAAATTAATGTTGTAGATACCCCAGGACATGCCGACTTTGGTGGTGAAGTTGAACGTATTTTATCGATGGTCGATAGCGTTTTATTATTAGTTGATGCCGTCGATGGCCCCATGCCACAAACTCGCTTCGTAACGCAAAAAGCTTTCTCTAAAGGTTTAAACCCTATTGTCGTTGTCAATAAAATTGACCGCCCTGGCGCAAGACCTGATTGGGTAGTGGAGCAAGTTTTTGATTTATTTGATAATTTGGGTGCTACCAACGAACAATTAGACTTTCCTGTCATTTATGCATCAGCGCTCAATGGTTTTGCGAAAAGCAATTTAGATGATGAGTCCAAGGACATGGGTCCTCTTTTAGAAACCATTATCCAACAAGTACCACCACCAAAAGTGGATGCCCAAGGTCCTTTGCAAATGCAAATCACCTCTTTAGATTATTCTTCTTATGTCGGCACCATCGGTATTGGTCGTGTAACCCGCGGTAAAATCGCCCCGAAAGCAAATGTGAAAATCATCAGCAGTGAAGGCGAAATTCGTAGTGGCCGTGTTTTACAAGTTTTAGGCTTTTTAGGTTTAGAGCGTCAAGAGATTGAAGAAGCGCAAGCAGGTGATATCATCGCCTTAACAGGGATTGCGGATTTAAAAATTTCCGATACCATTTGCGACCCTGACAATGTTGAAGCACTCCCTGCTTTACAAGTTGATGAACCCACCATTTTTATGACCTTCCAAGTCAATGATTCACCATTTGCGGGTAAAGAAGGAAAGTATGTCACCAGCCGTAAACTCAAAGAACGCTTAGATACCGAGTTATTGCATAACGTGGCTTTAAAAGTTAATCCTACCGAAGACCCAGACAAATTCCGTGTTGCAGGTCGTGGTGAATTACATTTAAGTATTTTAATTGAAAACATGCGTCGTGAAGGCTACGAATTAGCGATTTCAAAACCTGAAGTTATCTGTAAAGAAGAAAATGGTCAGAAATTAGAGCCTTACGAGCAATTGACCGTTGACGTTCCTGAAAATAACCAGGGCGCTGTCATGGAAAAACTCGGTGAACGCCGTGGTGAACTCAAAGATATGCTCCCCGATGGTAAAGGTCGTGTGCGACTCGATTACATCATCCCAACTCGTGGCTTGATTGGTTTTCATACTGAATTTTTAACCATTACCTCTGGTGCGGGTTTAATGTATCACAGCTTTGATCACTATGGCCCTGCGATTCCTGGACGTCTAGCTTCTCGTAAAAATGGTGTATTAATTGCTAACTGCGTTGGTAATGCTAGAGGTTTTGCTTTGTTTAACTTACAAGAACGTGGTCGTTTAATGATTGAGCCACAAACGCCTTGTTATGAAGGCATGATTGTGGGTATTCATTCACGTGATAATGACTTAGTCGTCAACGTCACCAAAGAAAAGCAATTAACCAATATGCGTGCTTCAGGTACCGATGAAAATATTATTTTAACACCCCCTGTCAAATTAACCTTAGAGCAAGCATTAGAGTTTATTGATGAGGATGAATTGGTTGAAGTTACTCCACAATCGATTCGTTTGAGAAAAAAATTAATCACTGAAAATGAAAGAAAACGTGCTTCACGTCAAATGAATTCAGAAGAGGATTAATTAAAGTGAGTCAAAACGATTGGCCTTTTAAACGAGTCATTTTATATGCACGTCATCATCATTCAAACCGAACGGTGATGACCTCGATTAAAAAACTCATGAAATTTTTTAAGGAATTAAATTTCCCGATATTTCTTGAGGCCTCTACAAGCCTTCGTTTTGACTTAGATATTCCAACACTCACTAATAATGAGTTTCAAAAAGACTCCGATCTCTTAATTGTCATTGGTGGTGATGGCAGCTTATTATCTGCCTCACGACTTGCCAGTGAAAAAGGGATACCAGTGATTGGGGTCAATCGTGGTCATTTAGGTTTTTTAACTGATATCATGCCTCATCAGATGTTAACTGCCTTAGAGGCTGTACTCAAAGGTGATTTCATTTGTGAAGAGCGCTTATTATTACGCGTTAGACTCTTTGATGATAAACAACTTCTCATGGAAGGCAGAGCCCTCAACGACTTGGTTTTAAGTCGTGGACAAAGCGCGTATCTGGTTGAATTCAACGTTTTTATTGATGAGCAATTTGTTACCCACTACCGTGCCGATGGCTTGATATTATCAACCCCTACCGGCTCTACTGCATATAACTTATCTGCAGGTGGCCCTATCATGCATCCACAATTGCATGCATTCAGTATGGTGCCCATGTTTTCACACTCTTTGAATGCCAGACCTTTGGTGCTGTCTGATCAAAGTAAAATTGAAATTAAAATCAGTGCCGAAAATCTCGCACCGCTTGCGATTTATTTGGATGGGAATCAAACCCATGTCGCTCACCCCGGACAAAATCTAGTCATCGACCGTCATCCTCAAAACTTAAAATTATTGCATCCAAGCAACTACCTCTATTATGATACCTTAAGGATCAAATTAGGTTGGGGCTCTGAAGAATCATGTTAAGTTGGCTTAAAATTAAAAACTTTGCCATTGTGTCTGAACTGGATTTAGATTGCCCAGAAAAAATGTCTGCTTTTACCGGTGAAACAGGCGCGGGTAAATCGATTATGATTGATGCGCTAGGCCTTCTTTTAGGCGCCAGAGCTGATGCCAATGTCATTCGTCCCCATGCCGATAAATGTGATATCAGCGCACAATTTTATTTTGATGGCGACTCCCCCATTAAACCCTGGTTAGAAGAACAAGAGCTTGGCCAAGAGCAAGATGAATTAATTATTCGACGCGTTATCAATCAAGATGGTCGTTCTAAATATTTTATCAATGGACAAGTCACCACTGCGCAACAAATTAAATATTTAGGTCACATGCTTGTTCATATTCACGGACAACATGAGCAACAAAACCTATTGTCGCATCAAAATCATCGAGAACATCTCGACCATTTTTCCAAAGCCCAGGATTTAAAAAATCAAGTAAGGGCTTATTACCAAGAATATCATCAAAGTCATTTGAGACTACAAGCACTACAGCAACAGCATCAATCCAAAGAGCAACTCCAACTCTGGCAATACCAGCTCAATGAACTCGCTGAGCTTCAACCCAAAGACGATGAACTCGAGGAGCTTTATCAAGAACACCATTTATTGCATCATGCGCAACAGTATCTTGAGACCTTATTAACCATTGAAAATCACTTACAAGAACAAGAAGATTTTGCAATTGAAAAACAATTGCATCAAGTGATTCAACAGCTTCAGCATCTGCCCCAAGATCATGAATCCGTTAAAACCATGATGAGTCTCATTGATTCTGCCTTGATTCAAGTGCAAGAGGCCAGCAATGAACTAAGACTCTATCAACGTCAGGTTCAAATTAATCCTGAACGTTTAAATGAAGTGGACCAACGCATGAGTCGCTGGCATCAACTCGCCAGAAAATTTCAAATTGATGCAAAAGAATTACCGGCCCATGCCACCCATATTCAAAGCTTGATTGAACAAATACAAGGTTTTGAACAAGAAAAAGAACAACTTGAAAAAGCCTGTGAACTAGCAAAATCGAATTATATCCGTGCAGCACAACAACTGACTGAATATCGACAAAAACATGCACCAGAACTGGCTCAATCCATTGAACAAATTATTCATGAGCTGGGGATGCCTCATGCAAAACTCACCATTGATATTTCACCGCTTGAGGATATGCATATCCATGGCAAGGATAAAGTCGAGTATTTAATTGCCACCAACCCTGGCTCTCAACCAGGCTCTTTAGCCAAAATAGCCTCCGGTGGTGAGTTATCACGTATCAGTTTAAGTATTCATTTAATCACCGCCCAACGTGGTGCAACGCCCACCTTGCTCTTTGATGAAGTCGATGTCGGAATTGGTGGAGCAACTGCCATGAAAGTGGGTAAACGTTTACAAGAATTAGGGGAGCGTTTACAAATATTTTGTGTTACCCATCAGCCACAAGTCGCCTCTTGTGCCCACCACCATTTCTTAGTACAAAAATATAGCCAAAACCATGAAACTTTTTCATCGATTCAGTACCTCAATCAAGAGGGTCGTATTCAAGAGATTGCTCGCATGCTAGGGGGCTTATCCATAACCGAACAAACCCGTAACAATGCCAAAGAGTTGTTATCCATTATCGATTAACCATAAGAGAATATTTTAGATGTTAAGCTACCAACACGCCTACCACGCCGGCTGCTATGCTGATGTGGTTAAACACATTTTCCTCACCCGAATTCTTAGCTATATGACCCAAAAAGATAAGCCTTTTCTTTATTTAGAAACCCATAGTGGGCGTGGAGTGTATGACATCAAAGACCATTATGCGAAAAAAACGCAAGAAGCCTTAGATGGTATTGTCAAACTCTGGCCCCATCAAGACCAGTTACCAATTGAGTTTGCTGATTATCTCAACACCATTAAGTCCATGAATGCGAAAGATGAATTACGCTATTATCCAGGCTCACCAAAAATTGCGATTGAGCTTTTAAGACCAGAAGATAGAATTTATTTATGTGAGCTTCATCCTCAAGAATTGGAACATTTAAAAAAAATAAGAACCCCTGGCAAAAATATTTATTTCGAAGAAACCGATGGCATAGCAAAAATCAATGCGATTGTCCCACCTCAAGAAAAGCGGGCTTTGGTTTTTGTAGACCCGTCTTATGAACTCAAAGAGGAATACAAAAGTATTCCCAGAGCCATTGCCAATGATTTTAAAAAGTTTCCAACAGGCGTTTATTGTATTTGGTATCCTATACTCCCAAATCTTGGCTATGAAACACTGCTCAAACAACTCAAAAAAATCCCAACAGATAAAACCCTCAATCTAGAGTTTTATGTAGAGGGTACGCATTCCAAAGGCATGTTGGGTACTGGATTATATATTATTAATCCCCCCTACGTTTTAGAAAAAGAGGCTGAGGTGATTTTTAAAGCTTTACAAAAAATCTATAGTGATAAAAAAACGCATTTTAAAATAAATGAATAAAAGTACATCTTTTAATCGACATATCAGATAAATTGGATTAAAATAAATCAATTTTATTGGTTTTATTTCATCGTATGCAGCAACATTTGATCACCATCAGACGTTTAAGCATAGAATTTCTGTGCCTATGGATGCTATTTTTTGTTTTGATTTATCTCAAACATGAGTTGATTTTAAAACAAATATTTCAGCCCATGGGACATGATATTCCCGTCTTAGCTACCCAAATTTTATCGCCTTTGCTCATCCCGATTCAATTGTCACTAGATTTTAGTTTTTTTCTTTGTTTACCCTTTGCTATCTTGCAAATTTGGCGCTTTATTCGCCCAGGTCTTTTTAAAATGGAAAGACGGTTTTTTAGTCTAATACTTTTATTAAGTTTTAGTCTTTTTCTACTCGGGCTTTGTTTTTGCTGGTTTTGGATTTTGCCTTTTCTATTTTCTTTAATCAAAACAACACTACCAATTGGCATGCTCTGGATGCCTTCATGGAACTCATTTTATGAGTTTGAACTCATGATGGAAGGTTTTTTTGGAATGGCTTTTCAAATCCCACTGATGATGGTGTTATTCGTTCGCTTGCAGCTCATCAATTTTAGTCAATTAAAAAAAACGCGTCCTTATGCCATTGTTGCCGCATTTACTATAGGCATGCTCATTACACCACCTGATGTTGGCTCACAAATTTTAGTTGCCATTCCTTTGTGTCTATTGTATGAATTGGGGATGTGTTTGAGTTTTTTGGGACAAAAAAAATGACGGTATTGGCCGCGGTCTGGTTGTTCACTACGTTGTTCCGTGGAGAGTTTTAGGAATCTTAAAAACTCGAAAGTTTAAAAGTATCACACCACTCTCACAAATCCAACAACTTATCTATACACATGAAGTCCGGGCTCTAAACCGTCTATATTTATTATAGACCACATCTCGCATTTGTCAAAAAGATGTGACATTTTGTGTTGTAACTCCATGAAAATGTCATATTCAACTATAATAAATACAGGACATAATTATTTTTGAGAATTTAATAATGGCTATTCCAAAACATCTTCAACGTCAAGAAATATATTTTTCAGATGAAAAAATAGAACCCGAAAAATTATACCTCAATAGACTTATAAAATTAAATAAAGAGTTAACCGCCCCTAAAATTGCTATTAATCTTTATTTATTGTTGGGTGTTGAAACTAATACTCCCTATGCGAAAGTAGAGGCCCAGTATTTAGATATCCTTAAGGAACTGACTCCATCATCTAAAGCTATTGATAAAGAAATTTTCGAAATTTTATCTAAAGCTTTTAAGGAATTTCAAAAGCTCGAACAACTCATTGAATCTTTAAAAAATGAAAATTATCCTGAAGAACTGAAGAATAGAATTCAAGAAATTTATTCACAAAAAAATATATACCCAACTGCTAAAATTCAACTAATCGAGAAAGAAATCAATACCCACCACGAACTTGATTCATTAATAACTTCGATAAATGATGATCAAAATTATTCGAATACATTAAAACAAAAAGTGGCAGATATTAACCAAACGGCTGCCCCATTAGCAACTAAAATACAAGAAATTAAATCTGAACGCACTAATGAAGAAGAAAAAATCATTCAAGAAATAAAAAGTATTTGTGAACAATTAGCTACACTTTTTACGGAGATAGAAGCAAGTTTATATCCAAATGCCAATTTAATATCAGATTTTTCTAGTGCTTGT
>DNMA01000214.1 GCA_003489505.1 Legionellales bacterium
GTATCGATAAAAGTAATGACTGGAATCTTAAATTTTTCAGCCATTTTCATCAAACGCAGTGCTCGACGATATTCTTCTGGTCTTGCCATCCCAAAGTTTCGATAAACTTTTTCAGAAGTTTTCTTACCTTTTTGATGGCCAATAATCATCACCGGCTGTCCTTCAAAACGCGCTAAACCTGCAATAATTGCAGGTGCTTCTGAACAAGTTCTGTCACCATGAAGCTCTGTAAAATCGGTAAAGATTTGTTCGATATAGTCAGAGGTTTGTGGACGCATAGGATGTCTTGCCATTTGCGTCATCTGCCAAGAGTTAAGGTTTGAAAATACATTTTTCATCACTTGCACAGATTTTTGCTCTAATTTAGCAATTTCTTCAGCAAGGTTCATATCATGACCATCACTGACCATTCTTAAAGCTTCAATTTTTTGGCGTAATTCTTCAATTGGCTGTTCAAATTCTAGAAATTGTCGGCTCATTGCATTATTCTTTATGATTAATAAAATTAATATTATACTACAGGTTCTAAAACACTGCTACGTTAAGAAATGCACCCCATGAACTGGTCGTCAATTCAGAATTACCAACTTCAAGCTGGACAGATTCATGTATGGCTCATCAAATTACCCGATGATGTCATCCACGCCATGCATGAAAAAAATCACCAATATAAACATGAGCGTCGGCTGATTTTAGAAATGATTCTAGAAAATTATTTACCTCATGGTTTTCAAATTTTAGAAAATGAATCGGGCAAGCCTTATCTTGCAAACCATGAGCTCTACTTCAATACCAGCCACACAGGCCCTTATCTAGCTTTGGCTTTTTCGACTACCGAAATCGGTATTGATATTGAGAAATTCAAACTTCGAGATTTCAAAGTCTTTTATGAAAAGTTTTTTGGTCAGCCAGACCTTGAAGCTTACCCAACCTATCTTCATGGACTAGAATTTTTAAAAAAGTGGGCCAAAACCGAAGCATGGGTCAAAGCGCTTGGCAAAACCATTTTTAATTACCCACCCATTCAAACCCAAGATTATCAATTTGTATCCTTTACTCCAAAAATCGGCCTCATCGGCTCAATATGTTTGAAAGGTCAAGTCAAAGATATCTTTATCCGTGAACTCAATTGGAGTGATACCCATACCTATCATCAACATATCACCCAAGCCTATGAAAATGATTTACGAAAAAAACTCCCTACCACTGAACTAAAACTTTATTTACTTGATGAAACACCCTCGACCCAGGAATTTTTAAAAGGCATCCCTCAACCAACTTTTCCAAGCATCTGTCACACAGAAGCTCAATCCCAAGGTAAAGGTCGATTGGGTCGCACTTGGCAATCGGGTAAATCTCAAAACATTTTATGCTCAATACTTTTGCATATGAAAAGGCCTGCCAATCAGCTAGAGGGTTTAAGTCTTGTCGTGGGATTAAGTATTGCTAAAGTGATACATCAAGCAACGCAAAAAGATGTGAAAGTCAAATGGCCCAATGATATTTATTATGAAAATAAAAAACTAGCGGGCATTTTGATCGAGCTTTTTAAAAATCATACTGATACCAGTGAAGTCATTATTGGTTTTGGCTTAAATGTCAATGAGGATACCTTTGAGCTTTTGCCCACCGCTCACTCTTTATATGCGATGACTCAACACAAATTCAACCGAAGAGAGTTACTCACCCAATTAATGATTCAGATCTATCAAGATTTAAAGACCTTTGAGCAACAAGGATTTAAAGCTTTTATGCAGGACTGGGAGCATTACGATTTATTAAAACACAAGACAGTGTGTCTCACTCAGGTTAAACAGGCTTTAAAAGGTATTGCAGAAGGTGTCAATCAACAAGGAAATTTACAATTACGGGATCAAGAAGGTATTTTGCACGAGGTTGGATTTGGTGAAGTATCTATTCAGTCTTTTTCTTCAGATGAAAAAGACTGAATATTAATGATTTACTCTTCAGCCACTGGTTCGTCAGTGTCTTTTTCCTGCTGAATTCGTAAATAAATTTCTTCACGGTGGACTGAAACATCTTTGGGAGCATTGATTCCCAAACGCACTTGATTTCCCTTGATGCCTAATACAGTAATATTTACATCATCACCAATGATTAAAGCTTCACCAATTCGGCGTGTTAAAATCAACATATCAACTCTCCCTAAAACTTGCTAAAAATTAAAATGATGTTTAATTCTAAAACACCAAATACTTTTCAATATGATAACTTACAAATATTAACAAAACCTTAAGAAAACATTAAAAAGCTTACTCAACGTCGAATAAAAAATAAGGGTATTAAGAAAAAATACTAGCTAATCAAACGACCAGCCTTGAAAAGCAGCGCTATTATAACCAAGGGTGCATAACTTATCAACAGTCCCAAGAAATCATTCACCCAAAGATGTGAGACGGCAAACGCCCAGGGAAATAACCATAAGAGATTGACCAAGAACAAGAGTGAAGTCACTTTGACATGATTTCCACCAAATTTCTTCCATAAAATCTGGTAGGTATGACTGCGATGCGGTGTAGAAAACTTTTGCCCGGTGAGCATACGTGTCGCTAAGGTCACACTTGCATCAACAATAAATATGCCCAATAAAATTAAAGCAGTTACAAAAGGAATTGAAGCATGCAACCATTCCATCACACATAAGGTTGCCATCATAAAGCCAATGAATTGACTGCCCACATCCCCCATAAAAATTTTTGCTCTCGGAAAATTCCAAAGTAAAAAGCCAAATGAAGAACAGGCAATGACTAACCAAGCGTCCTGATAGGCAGTATGTAATAAGACCATAGCAAGGCTTACAAAAATCGCCTCCATGCCTGCAATACCATTAATACCATCCATAAAGTTATACAGATTTGTTAACCACATCATCCATAAAACAACTAGTAAAGCGGGAATACTAATACCCCATAAAGCCAATCCATGGAAATGATTTATGGCATATAAGGCGCTACAAGCGCATAAAAACTGTAGAAAAAAACGAATTTTGGCAGAGAGATTTTTCAGATCATCCCAAAACCCCATTAACCCGATAACCAGTGCGGGTAAGAAGATAATTTGATAAATACTTAACATGCAAGTCAAAACAATGGCTAATCCGCCACCTCGGGGTGTAGGAACCTGATGTGTTCTGCGTTCGCCGGGTTTATCGACTAAACCTAAACGCCAAGAAAATTTAACCATTAAGCCGGTAATCAGCGTGCTGAGTAAAAAAATAAATAGCCAATGCATTGGGGTGATACTCATCATCAATAGATAAATAGATCATCCTGCAAAAACCGATGAATCGCAAGAAATATTTTGCTTGAATGATGTTAAAAAATTCAAAACCCTCGCATGGTCTATAATTAATCTAGGACAGGTTTTAAGGAAAAACCATGCCACTTTTGAGTCATTTTGGTTTTGACA
>DNMA01000074.1 GCA_003489505.1 Legionellales bacterium
GAAGTTCCTTCTGAGCAAATGCATGATTTAACTTGTGGAGCAGATCTAGGTGTTATTCCATATTATGGAGTTGATGAAAATAATTTTTATTGCAGCCCCAATAAACTCTTTGAGTTTACGATTGCCAATGTTCCTTTTATTGCCAATGATTTACCCTTTTTAAGGGATATGATTGAAACTTATCAGTTTGGCGATATATGTAATCTCAATCATCCTAAAGAAACGGCTGATTTAATTAATCAGATTATTGCTGATTCTGCACGATTAGAACAATTGAAATTAGCCGCATCCAAAGCTGCCGATTTTTTAAATTGGGAAGTTGAGGAAAAAAAACTATATGAGATTTATAAAAAGATTCTTAATCAGTATCAAGGCTGTCATTCTTAGCAAAAAATGCCATATATTGTTCGGATAAATTTAGATAATGATAGTTTTGTACTACATAAGCATAAGCTTTTTTCCCTAAACTACAAAGTGTTGTATGTGAAAGCTGTGACAACGCTATTAATTTTTTAGCGATGGCATCAGGGGCTGCACTCGGGCATTTTTGACCACATTGAGCTTGTTCTATGAAACTCAAGTGTGCCCCCCCGGATTCTAAAATTGGTTTTCCTGCTAACATATAATCAAAGATTTTATTGGGGCTGACGCCATGTTGGTAAAGTGGGCTATCTTGCCAACCAAGGTATAATAAATCCATTTCTTTTAAAAAGTGATGCACTTGGGTTTTGGGGATAGGGTCAAAAAAACTAACGTTGTGAATATTATGTTTCTGACAATAATCGAGCAGTTCTTTTTTTTCATGCCCTTGTCCAACGATGAGTGCATGAATGTTAGGATTGGTTTTTTGAACAATTGCCATCGCTTTGATAAAGTGCTCCATGGCATTGGGGACCCCAAGGGCGCCGGCATAACCCACTAAGAATTGATTTTCTTTTTTAAGTTCTTGAATGGTTTTTTCTAAAACTTTTGGTAATTTTTTTGTTTCGGCAATTTCACAATCGGTGCCATTGGGAATATAAGCAAATTTTTCTGGTTTTAAGCCTTTTGATACCATATAGGGTTTAGCTTCTGCTAAAAGTGATACAACGCCATCTGCATGACGATAAGCATGTTTTTCAATGAGACTTAAAATGACAACGAGTGGATGCCATTTTTTTAAATTTAATAACTCAATCAAAGAGCTAGGCCATAAATCACGTACTTCAAAAATCAAAGGAATGTGAAGTTTTTTGGCGAGTGGATAAAGACTTACATAATGAAAAGGATGAGAGCTTGAGACAATAATCACATCAGGCTTTCCAGTGATTTGTAATAGTTTTTTTTGATTTTTTCTAATTTGCCATGCATAACTCAACATATTCAGAATTCTATGGAGACTATTTTTTTGGTATTTGGTAGTTTTCAAGCGAATATAATCAACACCTTCAATTTCTTGAGTGCTAATGGTTTCTTTTTGTGATTTTGGCTCATGGAGTAAGTGATGAAAGCTTGAGCTTATCACATAAGCTTTCTGTCCTGCTTTTTTCCAATATTTTGCTAAATAATAGGGGCGGTATGACATCCCTTCATTGGGGGAGCCGGCATAAGGATGACAGTACCAAATGGTTTTTGAATTCATCGCATTTCCTCTATAGCAAATTGTTCTTCCCATAGGGCAATGGTATAAAGTCGCCATAGAGTCCTCATCGATAGATTTTTTTTCATGGGCTCATATTGGCAAATAGATTGTAAAAGAGAAGATTTTTTAATACTTTCTAACATGATGTTTTGATGTTTAGCAAGCCAAATTTGCTCAGGCGCTTCAAAACCAAATTTATTTTTTCGCCAGACAATTTCTTGAGGTAGTTTTTGCTCAATCCCTTTTCTTAATAGATATTTGGTCCAACCTTGATGAATTTTGGTTTCAAAAGGCAAAGATAAGGCATGCTCTACTAATCGATAATCTAAAAAGGGCAGTCTTGTTTCAATGGAGTTGGCCATCGAATTTTTATCTTCAAATCGAAGTAGTGCTGGCAAATTAGTTGATTCGATTTCTAGCTTTTGTAAATCAAAAAGATTTTGGGCAGCTTTTGCATAGCCATACAGGTGAGCAGGCGCTTGAACATGTTCTTTGGAAAGATAGCGATGCTCTAGTCGATGAATGTGGTATCTTAAATGCGGTAAATGAGTTCCAAAAAAATATTGAGCGGTTTTTAAGATACTCAGTCGTGAGTTTTGTTCTCGAATACTTTTGAGCCCTTGAAGAAATCCTTTAATACCATTTTTTTGGTATTCATCGAAGGCATGACTTGCCAAATATCGACCATAACCTAATAAGGTTTCATCGCCACCTTGACCATCAAGCAAGACCGGGATATTGGACTGTCTTGCGGCTTTCATCACATAGTATTGCATCACAATGGAGGGGCTTGAGAAAGGTTCTTCTTGGATATAGATAATATCTTTTAGTTTTTGCTGAAAATCATCATAGCTGGGTTTGGTGCATATCCAATTGAGCTTGCAATGGTTGACAACTGCTTTGGCAAAATGCGATTCATCATTAGACGCTTGCTCACTAATGGCGGTGATGGCAGAAAATGCTTTTTGGGCTTTGGATTGATAAAGAGAGCTGGCTAGGGCTGCAACACTTGAGCTGTCTAATCCACCACTTAAACAAGTACCCACTTCTACATCAGAGCGAAGTCGAAGAGTAATAGCGTCCGTCAGTGTTTGCATATAATCATCGGCAGTAATGATAGATGAGCTGACTTTTAATTCATAGTAGCGTTTCAATTCAAATGCATGTGTTTTTAAATCATAGATAAGGTTATGACTGGCGGGCAGTTTTTTAATGCCATGGCAAAACGTCATAT
>DNMA01000207.1 GCA_003489505.1 Legionellales bacterium
CATTTAATAATTCTTGAAAATTTTCCAGCATTAACCCAAAATTTTTTATTTGAAAAAAATAGATGTGATGATTTTTTATTATTTTTAAATCAGGCTGTATTTGAGAAAAAAAACATATATCTTTATGTGTGTGGTGAGGCGGTATATGAGCCCCAAAATTTTGAATGTATAAAAAGATTTCAAGAATTATTAAATGCGCAGGTGGTTTGTAGTGTTAATGGTGCTTTTGCATGTGTTGATTTACCCAATTTCTATGGGCACGTTGGGATTGGCGGGCATCCAGATATTAATCATCGATGGAAGAACTTAGGCGCGAATGATGTTTTAATCATATTGGGTGCCGATTTTGGTGATTATCATTTTTTATCATCTATGAGTGAAGTTTCTTCTGCCTGGATTTTATCGAATTTATATCAGGCTTATGGTTTTATCAATGAGTCCTATCAGCACCGTTTTGCTCATCCATTGCATTTATTAAAAGGCCCCATTCATCAAACATTATCCTATCTCATACAGTATCCTATTTCAAAGTCAACAATATTAGCTAAAGGTGATTTTGAGAAATTTAAACCTCAAACTGTAGCGTCTGAAAAAGTCAATTTATTAGAATTTTATCAAAAAATAAATAAACTCTGGAAAAAGCAAACGCTTTGTTTTGAAGATGTTTGTACAGCCTATCGTGATAGACAATATGTTTTGCCAATCCCGAATAAAAATGTTCAATTCTTTTCTTCTCAGGATGGTTCAGCCATGGGTGGGGCTTTAGGAATTGGTGTGGGCGCAAAATTGGCTGCACCTCAAAAGCATTGTTTTATTTTTATGGGGGATGGTTGTAGTCGTTTAGTTTTTGGGGCTTTGTCAGAACTTGCGCATTTAGGGATTGTTATTTTTATATTAAATAATCAAAGCTTTGGGATTGTGGATGATGTCTATCAAAAAATATACTCCCATATAGATCATAAAAAACACCATGTGAAATTAGCGGCTGTAGATTTTGTTGGATTGGCTAAAGCCTGCTTTTGGGATGCTGAGAAATTAAAACCAGATTTAAGTAATTTAGAAAGTTTGATTGATAAAGCATATTCTACCAAACGCTCATTATTAATTGAAATTCCTTGTGAATCTTTTCAGAGCCTAGGATTTAATCCAAGAAAGCTTATTTTAAAATAAGCTTTCTTGGCTATCGCTCGGATAGGGGTTGGCATTGATGCCATGTTCTTCAATATCTGAACTCATATTGTTGTTAGGGTCATTCTCTGCTTCAGGAACTTCATCAGCCCGAAAATATTCTTCAATCCCATTTCTATCATTATCATCCACCCGCATGCCATTTTGTGGATTAATTTTGAATGTCACAATACTTTCTGGAGGAGTAATGATTTTTTCAGGTAAATTCTTCAAAGCGCCTCGCATAAAATCAATCCATAAAGGAAGGGCTAGGGTTGAACCATACTCATGTAAGGGGTGAGGGGTGTCATAACCAAACCAGGTGACGGTGACTAATTCTGGGTGATAACCTGCAAACCAAGCATCAACTTGTTCATTGGTGGTTCCTGTTTTCCCAGCTAGGTCTTTTCGTTCAAGCGATTTTGCAGCTGTTGCGGTACCGTGGTCAATGACACTTTGTAAGGCAGAATGCACTAGGAAAGCCAAATCATTGGGAATAACTTCTGGGGCACATTGATTGCCGGCCAGTTTAGTTTCATTGGCCTGGCATACACAGGCAGGGTTAGCTACTAATAATGTTTCACCGTGTCGACTGGTGACATGGTCAATCAAATAGGGATCAATTCTGTAGCCACCATTGGCAATAATCGCATAGGCGGTAGTTAGTTCCATGGGTGTAACCGATAAACTACCTAAAGCTAAAGAAAGAGCATGTGGAAGCGATGATTTATTAAATCCAAATCTGGAGACGAACTCAATGGCGTAATCGATACCAATATCATCTAGTAAGCGAATCGATACTAAGTTTCTTGAATAAGCCAAGGCTTCGCGAATACGGGTGGGACCATTAAAGGTATTATTATCATTATGAGGGCGCCACAAGGACTTACCGGTATCATTGATGACAATTGGAGAATCATTGACAATACTTGCTAAAGAGTAACCTTTATTTAAAGCTGCAGCATAAATAAAGGGTTTAAAACTAGAACCTGGTTGTCGTATAGACTGAGTCACATGATTAAATTTACTGCTGTAAAAATTAAAACCACCGACCAGAGATTCAATAGCACCATTTTTTGGGTTGATTGAGATAAGGGCGGCTTCAACATTTGGGATTTGTGTTAAAGCCCAGTGATTATCTTCTTTGCGAACATAAATAAGGTCGCCTCTTTTAAGAATATTATAAGCACTAGACGGAGCGCGACCGGTCCAGCCATGTTTTAAAGCCGGCTTGGCCCAAGAAAGACCTGACCAAGGAATGGTAATGATTTCTTTGTCTTTTAATAATACGCTAGCTGTTTGGGCTTGGACGGATAAAACCACACCAGGGTATAAATCATTAACTGAACCATAAGGTTTAATCAGATTAATAATTTCTTCATTTGAGGAGTTTTGTGCTAATGAGAAATGCTTAGTGGCTCCTCGGTAGCCATGGCGTTTTTCATAGTTCAGTAAATGTTTTTCTACTAATAGATCAGCGGAATTTTGAAGCTTTCCTTGAATGGTTGTATAAACCTTCAAACCTTGGGTATAGGCATCTTCACCAAAATGGGTATATAAAGATTGGCGAATCATTTCAGCAACGTAAGGGGCATGAACTTGAATTTGTGGACCGTGATAAGAGGCATTGACGGGTTGGGTAATGGCCTCCTCGTATTGTTGTTGAGTAATGAAGTGTTCTTCATATAGTCGACTTAAAACATGATTTCGTCTTAATTTTGCAGCCTTAGGATTGGTAATGGGGTTATGGGCAGAAGGTGCTTGTGGAAGACCTGCAATCATTGCTAATTCTGAAATATTTAATTCATTAATGTTTTTGCCATAATAAATTTGGGCTGCAGCGCCTACGCCATAAGCGCGGTTACCCAGATAAATTTTATTTAAATAAAGTTCTAAAATCTTTTCTTTTGGCAGTTCTTGGTCAATTTTAATGGCTAGTAAAATTTCATTAAATTTTCGTAAAAAGGTTTTTTTACGATCTAAGAAAAAGTTTCGAGCAACCTGCATGGTGATGGTACTACCACCTTGAGATTTGGTGCCAGTTTGCAACATTTTAATCGCCGCGCGACCTAAGCCAAATATATCGACGCCAGAGTGCTCAAAAAAACGTTGGTCTTCAGTGACCAGTAGGGCATGAACTAGAGTTGGAGGAATTTGATTATAGGTGAGAGGGATTCTTCTTTTTTCACCATATTCTTGAATCAGCTGACCTTCTTTAGTAAAAATTTGTAAGGGAACTTGCAATTCTACATTCTTTAAGGATTCAACATCAGGCAACTGGCTAGAAAGATAGAGGTAGCCAACAATCATAAAAAAGCCTACGACAAAACCTAAGCTCATTAATGACCATAAACCGGTGCGCCAGAAGAAACTTAATTTCTTTTTCATATGATTAAAAATTGAGAATGCATGATATATCATAAACCAAATTGTATTGGTTTGTTTAGTATTTTTGATGCTTTTTATAATAAAAGCATCAAAAATACTCAATTGAGTTCTACCCTTGTCGAATCGGTGGAAATTTTGACTTTCTCTCAGCAAGATTTTGAGTGGTTTTCAAAGCAGCATTCATCCAAGTTTGTGACAATGGATGTTGGCTTTGAGCTGCAATCGGAAATCCTTGATCTGAGGTTTGGCGTATATCTCCATTGAGTGGAATTTCTGCCAGAATAGGGAGCTGATAGCGCTTGGCTAGTTCATGCGCACCATCTTGACCAAAAATAAAGTTTTGATGATGGCAGTTTTGACATTCATGCCAGGCCATATTCGCAATAATTCCTAAAATAGGCACATTGGTTTTTAAAAACATTTCAATGGCTTTTTCTGCATCTAAAGTCGCAATGGTTTGTGGGGTGGTCACAATAATGGCACCACTTAATGGAATTTTTTGAATCAGGCTTAAAGGAATATCACCAGTGCCGGGAGGTAAATCTAAAAATAAATAATCAAGCGCAGACCAAGCGGTGATATCAAGCATTTGAATTAGGGCTTTTGCTAACATAGGGCCGCGCCAAATTAAGGGGCCTTCGTTTTGTAATAAACCCATGGACATGCATTCCACATTAAAGGCTTTGGGTGGAATATAACGCTCATCTTCTGTAATTTTTGGTTTTTCATGAAGCCCCATCATCGTCGGTATACTGGGGCCATAAATATCGGCATCTAAAAGACCAACCTGAGCGCCTAATCTTTGAGTTGCAATCGCTAAGTTACAAGACACCGTTGATTTGCCTACACCGCCTTTACCAGAAACCACAGCAATCGTATTTTGGATGTTTTTAATCATATAACCCGGTAACTGCGTTGGCGCCATAGGGATTTTTATATCGAATTCAAATTGGATATCAGGGAATTGATTTTTTAATTCTTTTTCTAAAAATCGAATGGGATATGAAGAAGATATTTGAACGCTTTGCTGATTGATTTCTTTGATTGAGATCAGGTCACAAAAATGTTGTTTGAAAAAATCTTTAATATTTAAAATGTGATTCATTACTAGAATTGTTAACAAAAAATAAAACATATATTGAACTTAATGCAGAAAAACTGCAAGTTTTTTGGAAAATTAAGCTTTGGGTAATATTCTAGCAACTTAATTTTTGACGAAAAATCAGTGGCTTATGGTTTTCTCTACAGACTTATCCACAGAAAATGTGAGTATTTTTATTTTGACATAGACTTATTGCCTTTTGAAATAAATCATTAAATCAATTACTTGTGTTTTTAAGTTTGCGTTTATACTTTTTGTTCTGTAAATAAACAAAAAACTTATCCACAATTCAACTAAATTGGCATCTATTAAAAAATCAAGTGATTTTCAAAGAAAAAAATAAAAAAAATACTTGCAAAAGCAATTTGATATTTTTGTTAGCAGATTGAGGTTTTTGAGGTGAAAAATAGGAACGAAATCCTCAAAACTTCGTTGATGAAAAATCAGTATGGGATTTCGCTTGATTTATTAACGAATTATGACATCATCAAAAGATTAAAAGATAGAGGTTATTGATTTTGAGTAGAAAAATAAAAATATTAAAGCCTAGTAACTTATTTTACTTGTTTTTAATCATTCATATTATTATCTGGACTTTGATGCCTTTAGTGACTCGTCAGTCATTACATCATGATGTTTTAGAAGGTATCTCTCAAGGACTTGAATATCAGCTGGGGTACTCTAAACATCCTTTTTTTTCCATGTGGGTGGTTGCTGCGGTTTGGCAGTATATCGGTGAACATGACTGGGTTATATATTTATTCTCCCAGCTTTTGATGGCGATTGGTTTTTTTTACATCTGGAAATTCAATAAAGCGCTTCTTTCGCCTTGGAAAGCATTAATAGCCACCATAATTGCCGATGGCTTGGTGGTGTTTAACATCAATGCCAATATCTTAACTCCAGATACTTTCCAAATTCCTTGCTGGGCTGCGATTGCTTATTATTTATATAAATTATCCTGGCATCCCAGTAAAAAGAATTGGATGATACTTAGCGCACTATTCGGCTTAGGTTTAATTATCAAATATCAAATATTAGTTTTAATGGCCTCAGCAATGTTTTTTATTCTGAGTACGCCCAACTTAAGAAAAGATATTCTTAGCATAAAATATCTTTATGCCATCGGGATATTTTTACTGATTATTTCACCACACCTCTATTGGATTATCAAAACCCGATTTGCTAATTTTGAATATACCTATCAAGTGATCTCTCATGGTAAAACCCAATCTTTTCCTCAACTGTTAGGATTGTATTTAGAAAATACCGTGGCCTTTTGTCTGCCTGTGATAGGGATTTATCTTTTAACGTTTGTTTCTGCAAAGTTAAAGTCAAGGCACCTCAATTCTCAAAACCAGCGTTTAATTCTTTGTTTATCATGGGGACCCTGGATAACCACCTTAATTTTATTATTTATGTTTAAATTAGATATCTATGCGCGCTGGATGACACCTTATTTTTCATTCTTAGGTACTTTTCTTATGAGTATCTTGCCTTATCGCTTGAATTTGCAACAAGTTCAACGTTTTATGGGGGTGAGTGCTTTGGGTACTTTAATATTAATGGGTGTGAATGTTTTCAAACCTAATCATAATCCACATTGTGATGCGTTTTATCCGAATAAAGATATTGCTAAATTCATTAACGAAACCTGGGTCAATGAAGTACATCAGCCTTTAAGTTATGTGGGGGGTAGCCGTTATTTAGTGGCTGCAATTACGCCTTATATTCATCCCATGCCAAAACCTTATTTTAGTTTAGATCAAAAATCCAACCCCTGGATTAAAGAAGCTGATTTTATAGCCAAAGGAGGGGTGTTGGTTTGGGATATCCAATCTAATTATGCTTGGGATCAAGAAACCCTGAGTTATGGCCGACCTCCAGAAAATCTCAAAGGGATTTATCCATTTATCAAAGAATTAAAAACAAAAACTTTCTATACAGCAAAACATTATCCTATTGAAATAGTCTATGCTATTTTAAACCCGCATGCTTGATTAATAGGTTTTGTACAAGTTTATCCACAGAAATTGTGGGTAAACTATTTCATTAAAAATGAAAATATTCCAAAAAAATTCTTTTAATCAATTACTTAAAATTTATTAAAATATTTAAAACGATTTGTCTTGTTAATGATCAGATATTTATCCACAGATAAAAATTAAATTCTTTTGTGCTAAATTTGCTTGTTTTGAGTATTGTTTTGAAGCTTGCGAAGGGGAGATATTTTGAGTAAGATAGCCCTCAAGGAAATATAAGCAAGTCTTCAGTCATGCCCAAAAGGATTTTTGTTGGAGTGGATTACTCCGATTCCTATTTTTATCTTGTTGGTTTAAATTCTTTATTTGAATTCATTTTTTTTAAATCTTTTTCTGTTGATGAACTGTCATCAATGCATCAGTTTATGAAAGATTTAAGAAGTGCCCATTTTACTTACCGTGTTCCATTTTTTTCTTGTTTTTTCAAAAGGTTTTCTTATTCCAAATATTTTAGCATTCAATCTATTGAGCCCCTTACAGCGATATCTACTTATCAACATGCAATTTTTTATCTTGGATTTTCTAAAAATACTCATGATTATGAAGTGGCCTATTTGTCTGAATTTGATTATCAGGAACAAATGCAATTACTGGGTGCTTGTGCCGACTTTATTGATTTGGTAGAAATTGATAGTTTTGCGCTTCAACTGATGCAAAGCCAAGGGCTTCACTTAGAGGATTCTCCTTGGGGGCTTGCAAAAGCCTTGGCCATTCGAGGTTTTTATGCAGATGTTTAATTTTTTAAAAACCTCTACAAAAAAAACACCTAGCCTGTTTTGGTTATTGATGATGCTTTTATGGTTGATGATTATCAAAAATATATATAGCTATTTTCTTCTTTTAAACCCAACAAAACCTAATTTACTCAAAATACCAAGCCCTAATTTTCGGATGTTTGAAGTCATCCATGCGATAGCGAGTGTTAAATTTAAAAGCTGTCTGATTAAAAAAATTGAAATTTATCCGCATGAAATTTTGATAACGGGTAAAGGCTTTCATGAAAAAGTGATTACGCTTTTAAGCAAAGATTTTCAAAAGATTCAAGGAACTCATCATATTGAGGTGAAACAATGGGATTATATCAAAGAAGGAAGATGGCGATTTATTGTTGGTGTCGAATATTAGTTATTTTAAGCCTTTCTTTATCTATGGCTTCTTATTCTAATTATTTATTAAAAACTCAAATCAATCTTTTGAATTCTTCATCAGCCAAAGTCACCCCAACACTTAAGCCCCATCTCACTATGGATGAATGGCTGCAATTATCTCAAAAATACAGACTTCATTTGCTTCGTTTAAGACCAAAAGCCATCGGTGGTTTTGATATCTGGATTCAGGGGCAGTATCTCGATTTGCTCAATTGTCTTGATAATCTTGCTCAAGATTATCCTGACATCCAGTGGCAAAAGATATTGATAGAAAATAAAGATTCATTATTAACAATGCAATTGGAGGCTGGTGGATGATAAAAAGGATATTAATTTTACAAATGTTTATCGCTGTAGTTTGTGCGCAATCCAGTGATCCATTTACAAAGCCTTCTAAAAAAATGCTTTTTAATCAACGCTACATTTATCTGGGTTATCTAGAGTTTCAAAAGAAAAAATGGGCTTTGATAAAGCCTGTATCCAAAGATATAGAACGAATTGGTCTTGGAAAAGTTGCAGGCCTTGGGTTAGTGAAATTGATTACACAGTCAAAAGTTTGTATTGAAAAAAGCCAACATCAGTATTGTTTATTTAAATCATCACAAGCAGGAGTGTGGAAATGAGGTGGCTTTTATTGATATTTTGCTTTCAGGTTTATGCAAAAGATTGGACGATTCATCTTCAACAGGTTCCACTGCGTTATTTTCTTCAAACTTTAGCCGATGTTCATGGCGAAAATATTGTAATTAGTCAAAATGTGCAGGGTAAATTAGATTTACATTTAGAAGGTGTGAGCTGGATACAGATTTGGGAATTTATACAAAAAACCCAGCATTTAAGTTTACAATCCTCTGAGGGAATTCTTTGGGTTGATAAATCTTACAGTATGCTTCCTTTGGATAAAAATAAAGTCAGTCCACCGCCATTAGAGCATGTTTGGCTGGTGCTCAAGCACACTCAAGCTAAAAAAGTGGGGGGATTGCTTCAAGATAAGGTCAACGGCCTTTTAAGTCCTTTTGGAAAAGTATTAATTGATGAATCAAGTAATAGTTTATGGATTTCAGACATGAAAGAATCTATTGAAGCGGCTAAAACCTACATTGCCCAAGTAGATAAACCGTCTCAACAAATTGAAATTCAAGCAAGAATTGTGAGCATGAATAAAAATCAAGCCAAAGATTTAGGGGTGCGTTTGGGTTTAAAAACACCAAATAATTTAGATAAACCCTCACAAATCGATTTGCCAGCGGTACCTATTGATGCCAATCCCATTTCTTATGCGATGGTGATAGCCCAATGGGGGCAAAAGTATATTGATTTTGAATTATCCGCGCTGGAGGGATTAGGAAAAGCCCAAATTATTTCTAGCCCTCGGCTGATTACTTCCAATCAAGAGGAGTCTTCTATTTCCTCCGGTGAGGATATTCCTTATCAAGAAACTTCACTTAATGGGGCAACCTCGGTGGCCTTTAAAAAAGCCTTACTCAAGTTGAAAGTGAAACCACATTTGTTTGATCATCAAAAGATGTTGCTTGATATCGAAATCAATCAAGATGCAGATTCAGGTAGAAGGGTACAAGGTGTTCCCATCATTGATACCAAAGCGATTCATACCAAAGTGATGGTAAAAAGTGGCGAGACTATTGTATTAGGCGGTATAGCTAAAAGGGATGTCCATCAACAAAAAGTAGGTTTACCGATTTTAAAAGATATCCCCTTTATGGGATATCTTTTTTCTAGAAAACAATATCGTCATGTAGATGAAATATTAATTCTTTTTATTACACCTACAATATTTTAGAGTGCGATACCTGGGTATTTTTTAGCACACCATTCTTTTGGCGGAGTTTTACATTTTCCTAGGTGTTTTTGACACCATGATTTAGAATTTGATTCACATAATGCTCTTTTAAGACTTACTTTGTTATTATTAAAAGTAGCATAAGACAAAGAGGGAATTAGTAAAATTAAGAAAAAAATTTTCATGTAATTTTTCATGATGATATCCTTATTCAAATAATTACATATTCAGTATAGTATAAAAAATAACCTAACTGAAGGAAATATACTGGATAATTGAAAAACCGAAAATTAAACCTTGGAAACAAACTAATTCATTAGTATAATGTTGTCTGCTATAGTGTCTATAGTCCCCGTAATGAATACGGAATTAAAAATAGAGTTAAAGTCGAACACATCGAATGTTGATGACACATTAGATCATTCCCTAATCATGTGTATGCAGGTCGTGCCATGACTTAAAGGTCATATTCGAGGAAAGTGATAAACATGAGTATTGTAAAGTTCAGAAATATTTTTCTCAT
>DNMA01000158.1:0-1091 GCA_003489505.1 Legionellales bacterium
AGTCAAGGTAAATTCATTTATTTTTTTTGTACCAAGGTTAAACCATCGGCAATCGGAATCATGGAAATATATACTTCTTTATCCTGGTATAACATCTGATTGAAAGCATCAATAGCTTGAGCAGTTTTAGAGGGATGGGCTTGTAGGACTTCTGCTTGAAAAAAGACATTATCAATAGCGATAATTCCTTGAGGGCTGATGAGTTTTTTAGCCATCTGGTAGTATTGGGGGTAATTGGCCTTATCGGCATCGATGAAAATAAAATCAAAAACCTGGTGGTCGTTGACCAATTGTTGCAACGTATCTAAAGCTGGTGCAATTTTTAATTCAATCTTGGATGATAAACCCGCTTCTTGCCAATGGCTTTGGGCTATCGCTTGAATTCTTTCATCTCTATCACAGCTGACTAATTTTCCATTTGCTGGCAATGCTTCTGCCATGGCAGCTGAACTATAACCTAAAAATGTACCAATTTCTAAAACACGCTCAGCTCGAATAATACGAATAAGAAATTGTAAAAATTGAGCTTGATCGGGTGCAATTTGCATTCGAATTTGGGGGTGAGAATCATTTTGTTCACGAATTTTTTTTAATGTACTGGACTCCTGCGATGAGACTTTGAGCAAATAATCATAGAGTTCAGGTGTTAGGCTCGTAAACTTGAGGTGGCTCATAGAGCTACCCCAATTTTCTCTTTAGCAATTTTATCAACCATAATACTAGGCGGTTGGTCTGATTGCTCAGCAATTTCAAAAATATCGATTAAGCGATGATAGATTTGAGTAATTTGAGACTCAATTACCTCATCTGAAACTTTTAAATATTTATTGGCAGCATAAATTAAACCGCCAGAATTGATAACATAATCTGGCGCAAACAATATATTTTTACGACGCAGTTCATAGGCAAGTTCTGGGTTAAGTAATTGATTATTTGCGGCTCCCGCAATGATTTGGCATTGTAATTCTTGAATCGATTGAGGATTGATAATGCCACCTAAGGCGCAAGGTACGAAGACATCACAGGCTTGGCGATGAATATCATGAGTTGATACCACTTGTACGTTAGATAGTGATTCAATGGCTTTTGGA
>DNMA01000158.1:1398-3220 GCA_003489505.1 Legionellales bacterium
AATGGCTTGCGGATTGGTATCAGCCACGATACATTTCACACCTCTTTCTTGAAGTTTAAGGGTAACACCATGTCCAACATGTCCTAGACCTTGAATGGCCATGACCAGGCCTTCTAAATCAGTTCTTTTTAATTGATAGGCGCAAGCAGCTTTAATTCCTTCAATCACACCATCTACAGTATGAGGGGATGGGTCGCCGTAATCTTTGGTTTTACTGGCCAGAAAACTCGTATGCTCTGCGATGATATCCATATCCTCTAATGTAGAGCCTGAATCCAGGGCTGTGATATATTCACCGTGTAATGATTCCACAAACTCCCCGAAAGAGCGCATATAGTCCTCTCTAGAGAAAGCGCCTTTTGGTTTAATAATTACAGATTTACCGCCACCTAGGGGCAGGTCTGCCATTGCCGCCTTATAACTCATACCTTGGGCGAGTCTTAACGCATCGGTAATGGCTTGTTCAGATGTGGGGTATTCAATGAAACGACAACCCCCTAAAGCGGGTCCTCTATGGGTATTATGAATTGCAATAATGGCTTTCATGCCTGTTTTTTGGCATAGCTTTAAATGGATTTTTCCAAATTGGTATTCTTGTGCAAGGGAAAAAATATCGTTCATAGAAAAGACCTGTACAGTTGATTATTTTTTAAAAAAGCAGACTTAAAAAATTATATCGGCTCTAGGGGGTAATCGCAAGCTAATAAAGGCTTGGCTCTTGTATTCTTTTAGTGATGATGACAAGATGGTTAAAATAAATTTAGATTATCATTCATGAAAAAATTTGCACATCGCGGCGCATCTTTATATGCCCCTGAAAATACTATGGAAGCTTTTCAATTGGCCTTTGAGATGGGGGCCGATTGGATAGAGTGTGATATTGCCTTAAGTGCCGATGGTATACCTTGTATTATTCATGATGATAATTTAGATAGAACCACTAATGGGAAAGGTCCTGTTTGGCAATTTGATTGGCTATATCTTCAAAGCTTGGATGCAGGGTCCTGGTTTTCTAAAGATTATCAAGGCATAAAAATTCCTAGAATGACTCAGGTATTAAAATGGTTAGAGACCCATCCGATTGCTATGAATTTTGAAATGAAAACGGTTCCGGTTTACCAAATATCGATGATGATTGAAAAAGTCTCTGAGTGTTTACAAGAATTTATACATATTCGAAACTTGATGTTCTCTAGTTTTCAATTTGAACTTTTGCAAGCATTTAAATTACAACATCCTGATATGGCAATTGCTGCTTTAAGTTTGCGTTTTGATAAAGAACAGATTTTAGCTGCAAAAGAAATGAGTTGTATTCAATTTAATATTTATTCAAATGCATGTACACCTGAATGTGTTGAATATATTCATGCTCAGGGCATGAAAGTAGGGGTTTTTACCGTGAATTCATCCACATTGTACCAGCAATATCAAGATTGGGGAGTGGATGCAATTTTTACCGATGACCTGCAGATTACAAGTTTTATTTCTGAAAATAGTTGACGGCATAGAATTCCATGCCGTCAGAGATAGGATATTACTTTTTCTTTTTAGGGATATATAAATCAGTGATGGAGCCTGCAAACATTTCAGATGCTTGAGCTACTGTTTCTGATAAAGTAGGGTGAGGATGAATGGTTAAAGCAATATCTTCCACATCACATTCCATCTCAATCGCTAAGCAAGTTTCAGTAATCAGTTCACCTGCATTCATACCAACGATACCAGCGCCTAAAATCCGTTTTGTACTGGGGCAGAATAAAAGTTTAGTTAAACCTTCTTCACGATGCATACTTAAAGCACGACCGCTTGCCGCCCATGGGAA
>DNMA01000129.1:0-4285 GCA_003489505.1 Legionellales bacterium
TATTAGGGGCTTCTGCTTTTGAGGAGTGGGGGTGGCGAATACCCTTTTTAATCAGTAGTCTCTATTTGATATTTTCAATTTTTTTACGTATGCAAATGCAAGAATCTCAAGCTTTTCAAAATTTAAAATTAAATGGCGGTTTATCTCGGTCACCGATGAAGGAAACTTTTTTAGTCTGGGACAATTTAAAGAAAGTATTAATTTGTTTATTTGGTGGGATATTAGGGCAGGCTATTATTATCTCCATGAGTAATTTATATTTACTTTATTTTCTCACGCAAATTTTGAAAGTAGATAGCTTTGCTGCAAATTTATGTCTATCCATTAGTTTATTTTTTTATGTTTTATTTGTTTTATATTTTGGGCGTTTATCCGATAGGGTGGGGCGGCGTAAATTGATTGTCACGGGTTGTTTTTTAGCCTGTATTTCCATTTATCCAGTCTATCAAGGGCTGACTTGGTCTGCCAATGCCCAACTTGCAAAAGCGCAAATTCAAACCCCCGTTTTTTTAAAAGCACCTTTAAGTACTTGTCATTTTCAATGGATGGAATCCCGTCAAGAAATACCCCGGACCCTTTGTGATAAAGCAAAAAGGGCCTTAATTAATTTAGGGATGAGTTATCGTCAAATGAATATTCCTCAAGGACAGGATTCTTTCATTGAAATGGGTCATGATAGAATTCAATTGAATTCAAATGAATCAATTCAAAGCCAATTACAAATGCTGCAAAAAAAATATTTTTATCCAGAAAAGGCGAATATGCAGGAGTTTAGTTATATCAAAGTCATTTGCTTAATCTCATATTTATTATTTATCAGTGCCATGCTTTTAGGGCCTTTAGCCTGTTTCTTGGTTGAGATGTTTCCTACACGAATTCGTTATACGGGGATGTCTTTTCCTTATCATTTTGCCAATGGTTTTTTTGGTGGATTTTTACCCGCGATTTGCTTTGGAATTGTAACTTACACAGGTAATATTTATAGTGGATTATGGTACGGCATTATACTGTCAGGCCTATCCTTCATGGTTAGTTTTTTGTTTTTACCAGAAACTAAAAATAAAAATATTCATTAGTTTTTTTAAAAATTATAATATTTTTATAAACTTAAGTCTTTTAAGTTAAATATTATTCAAATAGCTATTTTTTATTTGTAAAAAATAGTCTATGCTAAATATAGAAGTTGAAACTTTGGAGAGCTCAGATGGATGCTGATAAAAAATGCTGTAATGTAATCGATTACGTTAAATGTAAAAAATTAGAGATATTAGGTCTTGTAATGGTTCTTTTAGCCTCAATTGCAACCCTATTATCATTTAGTGGTTTAGGTTTATTAGGAATGTTATTAGTAGGTTGGGGATTTATTTTCAGACGCTGCTTTAAATGTCGCTGTGGCTCCTGTTGTCACGCTAGTTACGAATCTTCAATGTGTCATGAAATGGAAGTATGTTCAGATGTTAAGCCAGCAAAAAAAACAAGCACAAAGTCTAAAAAAGCTTAATTTTTTTTATACTTTGTTTTTCTCCAGTCTACTTTTTCCAGTAACGGCGTCTTCAAAGCCGTTACTGGTTTTTGTCAATAAAGATGAGTCAATTGTTACTTTTCAACTCAAATCTAATCCCACCACCGGTTATCGTTGGAAGTTAGTTCAATTTGATAAGTCCAAGCTTAAATTATCTAAAACACGATTTATCGCCAATCAACCACAACTCATGGGAAGTGGCGGACAAGAAGAGTTTGTCTTTAAGCGTTTAGATTCAGGTTCATTAAATACTAAAATTTCACTTCGTTACCAAAGAAGTTGGGAGCCTAATAAAGGACCTGAACAAATTGTGAAAATTTCTACAGATCAAAAATAAATTTTGAATATATAGTGAATTTTATTCATCCCCAAGTTAAAATCATTTTTAATATCTCATTTTCAATAGTTGGTTTATGAACCGAGTCCTTATATTATGCTTTTTATCATTTTCAGGTTTCTGTGCTTCAATTGATGAGCCACAAAAATTAATTGAAGAATGGCAATCTTGTCAACTTGAATCACCCTTGGGCTTAAAGTGTCTAGAAACCAAACGCCAAGTCATTACCCTTCATGATTATGTTGATTTACTCCAAAGAAATCCCCAACAAATGGGACTTGATATTATGAGCGTACAAAATCAATTGACAAAACTTCAAGTACAAGAAAAGCCAGACCCCACGCGGGTTAAAGTTTTACAAGATGAATTAGCTGGTATGTTAGCCACTGTAGGATGGTTGGAGTCGCCTAAATAATGTTAAATATCTTGGTCACCAACGATGATGGCATTCTAGCACCAGGCATTTTGGCGCTGAGAGATGCATTGTTAGCGATTGCAAAAGTTACAGTTATTGCCCCAGAGGTTGATGGGAGTGGATTTAGTAGCTCATTGAGTTTAAATGTTCCTTTTCGGATGAAACAGATCGATAAAGATTTTTATGCGTTAAAAGGGACACCTGCAGACTGTGTTCATGCTGCTTTGTCTGGTTTATTGCCAACCCAGCCCGATATTGTGATTTCAGGTATCAATAATTCTGCTAATTTAGGTGATGATATTATATATTCTGGAACAGTCTCCGCTGCATTTGAAGGGCGCTATTTAACTTATCCATCAATTGCTTTATCAATGGCTTCGGGTACCCAGGAGCCACTTTATGATACTGGTACGCAGGTTTGCCTGGATCTCATTGAAAAATTACTCACTCATTCTTATAGACATTATGGCGTTTTAAATGTCAATATACCGAATATTCCTTATCAGGAACTACAAGGAATGAAAATTACGCAGGTCGGGCGCAGAGGTCCTCCTCAATCGGTTCAAAGAGGCGTTGACCCACGTGGCGCTGTTTATTATTGGATGGGGGCCAGAGGTGCGGCAATCAATGCCGATGACGAAACGACGGATTTTTATGCTATTGAGAATCGTTATGTCTCCATTAGCCCATTATCACTGAACTATACTGACTTTGTGCATTTTGAAAGAATGCAAAAATTATTTTTATAAAGGAGCTTTTGGATGTTTCAACAAATGTATCAGTTTACTATCAAATGCTCCGCTCATCGTTTAGCACCTTGGTATTTGGGTTTAATTGCTTTTATTGAATCTTCATTTTTTCCCATCCCACCTGATGTGATGCTCATTTCGATGGGCTTGGCTAAACCCAAAAATGCTTGGCGTTATGCATTGATTGCCACAATGTGTTCAGTTTTAGGGGGAATGTTTGGTTATTTAATAGGATATTTTTTGTTTGATTTAATTTATCCTTGGTTATCGCATTCTTCTTGGAATGGCGCCTATTTGACTGTTAATTCTTGGTTTAAACAATATGGGGTTTGGGCGGTAATTGTTGCAGGATTTACACCTATCCCTTATAAACTCTTTACCATTGGTGCTGGGGCTGCACAAATGCCTTTTGTTCCTTTTGTCTTAGGTTCTATCGTTGGGCGTGGAATGCGGTTTTATTTGGTCTCTACTTTATTTTATTTCTTTGGTGAGCGTTTAGAAAAAGAAATTTTCAAATGGATTGATAAATTAGCTTGGGGTTTCTTAGCTATTTTAGTTATAGGATATTTAAGCTATCGTGCATTACACTAAATATGGTTTATTCCTCAGTATTTTTTTATTAGCAGGCTGCGAAAGTTCCGTGCAAGCTCCTGTAGAAGAGCTTCGTCCGCAATATTCAATGAATCACCAAAGCTTTAGTTATACCGTTCGACCCGGTGATACTTTGTATGCTATTGCATTTTTGTATGATCAAAATGCAAATCAATTGGCAAGCTTAAATGGGATTCCCTATCCCTATCGATTACACACTGGACAAGTATTAAGATTAAGTCCAAAAATTGCACAACCCAGCCATCAACCATTGCGCCAAAGAATTGCCCAGAAAATGAATTGGACTTTTAAAGGTGGTGATTGGGCATGGCCAACCAGAGGACAAATTGCTAATACCTCTCAAAATCCGATTGAATCTAAGGGTTTAAATATACTTGGGCGTTATGGACAAGCAATTTATGCCTCCAAAGCAGGGGTGGTAGCTTATGCTGGTAATGGTTTACCAGGCTACGGACAGTTGATTTTAATTAAACACTCTAATGATTATCTAACTGCTTATGCGTTCAACTCTAGACTTCTTGTTAAAGAAGGTCAAATGATTCAGAAAGGTCAACAAATTGCAGCCATGGGACAGCTTAGTCCAGGTAGAGCTGGCCTTCATTTTGAGATTCGATATCGAGGGGTTGCCGTTAACCCGGGTCGGTTTTTGA
>DNMA01000129.1:4674-5222 GCA_003489505.1 Legionellales bacterium
GATGAATCTGTACCAAACTAGTAGATAAGTTTAAATGACTGGATCTTTAAAAGGACTTTATTCATGTCTCCTAAAAAAATAGATTCTGCAGCCCTTCAAAACGATGAAAAAAAACATAGTATTGAAGCATCCCAGGATAATTTAGAGCTTAATGGGGAAAATCTGACTGAGGCGGATTTACAAGAGGACTTTGAAGTACCTGAAGACTTAGAGTCAGTCGTTGAAGAAGCTGAAGAAGAAAAGCAAATATTTTATGCTAGCCATGAGCATTCGACAGATGCTACCCAAATCTATTTGAATGAAATTGGTTTTTCACCACTTCTATCTGCTGAAGAGGAAGTTTATTTTGCAAAATTAGCTTTGAAAGGCAATGTCAAAGCTCGCAAACGCATGATTGAATCGAATCTTCGCTTAGTCGTTAAAATCTCTAGACGCTATATCCATCGTGGTTTACCCCTTTTAGATTTAATTGAAGAGGGAAATCTGGGTTTAATGCGCGCTGTTGAAAAGTTTGACCCCAACAGAGGTTTTCGTTTTTCCACCTATGC
>DNMA01000129.1:5614-7774 GCA_003489505.1 Legionellales bacterium
CATGTTGTCAAAGAATTGAATGTCTATCTTCGTGCTGCACGCAAGCTCACGCATTTACTAGACCATGAACCTTCAGCTGATGAAATTGCTGAAATGCTTGACGTGCCTATTGAAGAAGTGGAAAAAATGCTAGGTTTAAATGAAAAGATGACTTCCGTGGATTCACCCATTGGATTTGAGGAAGGCAAATCCCTACTGGATACACTTGCTGATGAGAAATGTGCAAATCCTGCGGATATTTTAACTGACGCCAGTTTGCATGAACAAATTGATTTATTTCTTGACCATCTGTCTGAAAACCAACAAGAGGTATTAGCGCGTCGTTTTGG
Source organism: Legionellales bacterium (assembly GCA_003489505.1). Classification (GTDB taxonomy): domain Bacteria; phylum Pseudomonadota; class Gammaproteobacteria; order Legionellales; family Legionellaceae; genus UBA2653. The sequence continues at coordinate 5,944 of DNMA01000129.1, forward strand.
TTTGCGTGGTTTTGAAAAATCTACGCTTGAAGAGATTGGTAAAGAAATTCATCTAACACGTGAACGAGTCCGACAAATTCAAATTGAGGCTTTAAAAACTTTACGTGTACTCTTAGAAAAACAAGGTTTAAATCAAGAAGATATTTTTTCTTAAGTTGATGTGTACTGACATGGTTTTTAAAAACATGTCAGTACTTATTTCTAATTAAGCTTTGATTTCTTCTACTTTCTGGCATAGGCATTGAGCAGGGCAGCTAACAATGTTTTGTGCCATATCTTGCATTTTCTTTTCAACGCATGTTCCTGCGCAGTTATGTTTTAAAGCATATAATTTACAATTAGCATCTTCAGTGCATGCTCTGGTATATGGACAGCCTTTAGGCACACCAGCCCAAATGCTTGAACAAAATACTAATCCAAAAAGGATGCTTGTTATTTTCATTGTTGACTCCCTGTTTCGGTGATGGCAAATCCTTGCCAGCAATCACCGTAGTTATTTTGAAAAGATTGGTGTTTAAAATAAGCCTCTGTTGGTACCCAGATCTCATTTGACTCTAACATAAAAGACAAGGTATTTGAAAGCTTGTAAGGTTTTTCAGAATCACGAGTGGTCTCTTGATTCCAACTTTTTACATCAGGTCCATGGGGTGTCATTTGATTATGAATACTGACACCACCGACCTCAAATTTTGCATCTTTGGCATCGTATTGACCATAAATATTGCCCATGAACTCACTCATCACATTACGATGGAAATATGGAATTCTGAAAGTATGTTCTGCTACCATCCAGCGTTCTGGAAAAATAACAAAATCAAGGCTTGCAGTTCCTGGATAGCTACTATCTGAAGTTAAAACAGAAAAGATGCTAGGATCAGGGTGGTCATAGCTGACAGTATTAATTGTATTAAAAAGATTTAAATCATAGCGATAGGGGGCATAATTGCCATGCCAGGCAACCACATCAAAAATCGAACGTTTAATAGCTTTTTCCCAGATTTTTCCTCGAGATTTAACATAGAGTTTATGAGGAGTGATATGCGGTTCAAAATTTGCTGAGGGATACTCAAAATGTCTAGGATGGGCTAGGCTATTAGCACCAATGGGACCCAGCTCAGGTAAGTGCATCGGAATTCCAGCATTTTCTGATAGATAGCCTTTTGCGGACTCTGATAAAAGTTTTAAAGCAAAACCAATGCCTCTTGGAATCACTAAGATATCACCGGGTTTCATTTTTAAAATCCCTAATTCGGTATGAACTTCTAATTCACCAGAATAGGGGATAAACAATAACTCTGCATCATAATTGATAAAGCATTCATGTTCCATGGATTGATTCATTCTATAAAGGTAAACAGATTTATCATGCCCGCTGGAAGCTAAATGTTGGATATGGCTAATAAAACCTTGTTGATTATCAGATGATTTTATTGCACTCCAACGCATGGGGTTAGGGGCTAGGTTATCCACTAACGGTTTTTCCCATTGATGAGTGCTTAATTCAAAAGGGCGGTGATGATTGTTGACACTAGGGGCAAGTCTATACATCCAGGTATGAAGATTTTGATGGCGCTGGCGTGTGAAAGCAGTGCCATTAATTTGTTCGGCATATAAATGATTGGGATGATGAAGCGGGGAGTTTTGGTTTTGAGGTAAATTGCCCGCAATTGCTTCGCTACTAAAGTAGTTACCAAATCCGTGGTTTGTCATAAAAAAATCCTATTTTTTATTCAGGAAGGATCCACTATATTCCAAATATATAGTATTCTTAAGAAAAAATATATTTAGTTTCAAGATAATTTTTAGAGGTTGATATGGCAGGTCATAGTAA
>DNMA01000129.1:8091-10232 GCA_003489505.1 Legionellales bacterium
TGGGCAAATATTAAATTTCGTAAAAGTGTTCAAGATGCAAAACGTGGAAAAATCTTTACAAAACTCATTCGAGAAATTAGCGTTGCTGCCCGCTTAGGTGGAGCAGATGAATCTACTAACTCAAGATTACGAGATGTAGTAAGTAAGGCTCTTAAAGCAAATATGAAGCGCGATACCATTGATAACGCGATTAAGCGAGGCGCAGGCGGTCTTGAAGGCGCTAACATGGCAGAAATGCGTTATGAAGGTTATGGTCCTGCTGGTGTTGCTGTTTTAGTTGACTGTTTAAGTGATAATAAAAATCGTACAGTGTCAGAAGTTCGACATTGCTTTACCAAGTTTGGTGGTAACTTAGGAACCGATGGTTCTGTTGCTTACATGTTTAATAAGCAAGGTGAAATTATCATTCCTGCGAATGCTGATAAAGATGCGCTAATGGAGCAGCTCATTGAATTGGGTGTTGAAGATATCATTGAAGACGAAGAGCACTTGGTTTGTATTACTGCCGCTGAAGATTATCATGCAATTTTGTCGGCTTTGACAAATAAAAATATTGAAGTTGAGCAATCACAATTGGCAATGCGTGCAGACAATCTCATTAAGGTTGATGGAGATGCTGCTGAAACATTGATGAAAATGATTGATGCTCTAGAAGACTTAGATGATGTTCAGGAAGTATATTTTAACGCTGAATTATAGGATATAAATGGCCGTCATATTAGGGATTGATCCAGGCTCAAGGGTGACAGGATTTGGTGTGATTCATTTGAAAAATAACACCAATGCTGTTTCTTATCTTGCTAGTGGCTGTATTAGAACACAAAATGCAGAGACTATTTCAGAGCGATTAGCATTGATCTTTAAAGGCATTCAAGAAGTTATTCAAATCCATCGTCCAGATGAAGTGGCTATTGAACAAGTATTTTTAAAAGAAAATGTTATGTCTGCATTAAAGTTAGGTCATGCAAGAGGGGCTGCGATGGTGGCTTGTTCTTTGAGTGAATTACCCGTTGCAGAATATGCCCCTAGAGTGATTAAGCAAGCTGTTGTTGGTTTCGGTGGTGCTGAAAAGTCACAAGTTCAAAAAATGGTTGTAGACTTATTAAATTTAAATCGCGCCCCAGCGCTTGATGCATCTGATGCACTCGCGGTAGCCATTTGTCATGCGAATCACCATGCTTTGGCATTTAGAGGATTAAGGAGAAAATAAATGATTGCCTGGTTATCTGGAAAGGTTGTTGATTTTTCAACAGCAAATTTAATTGTATTAGACGTCAATGGTGTGGGTTACGCAGTTGAAACCACAACGCCGACACATGCTATATTAAGCCAAGAAAGGCAGTTGGTGAACTTATATATTCAAACAATTGTTCGAGAGGATGCTTTTAATCTTTATGGTTTTTTGGAGCAAGAAGAAAAAGCTTTATTTAAAGCATTATTAAAAGTCAATGGGATTGGTCCAAAATCTGCAATTGGTATTCTATCGACAATTTCACCCAGTATGTTGATTCAATCGATTCAGTTACAAGATAAAACCATGCTTACTAAGTTACCTGGTGTTGGTAAAAAAACAGCAGAAAGAATGATGATTGAGATGCAAGACATTCTAAAAGATAGTTTGATTGTTCAACAAGAAATTGCACAATTGCCACAATCACAAGCTGCCAGTGAGGCCATATCTGCACTAGAGGCATTAGGTTATCGCCGTTTTGAGGCTTTAGAGGCAGTCAAGAAACTCAAGAATGAGTCGCTTGATGCACAAGGATTAATCAAAAAAGCCTTACAATTATTGGCAAGGTGAAGAAGCGGAAGCTTTTTCTGAAGCATTTAAATCGTGAATCATTTTAACAATAGTTCTTTGAGTGTTGGTCATCAGAAGCATTTTCAGAGCAGGATAACCATTGTTGTAATCTGAAATAAAAAAAATACATGCTTTTAATATCATGTATGGTAAAAATATCATGGCGCAGATAGTTTTGGTTAAGTGCCATTGATATAGGTTTTTTTCGTTAAACAATGTAAGAAGATTCAACTTATTTGTTGAATTCATGTTCATTTGATGAATAAGATTTCTGATTTGATTTTGGTATTGGTTGTTGCTATGGAATTGTAAAGTATGAAAAGAGAGTGTTCATCGAACT
>DNMA01000033.1 GCA_003489505.1 Legionellales bacterium
CAATTGCCCAAGCCAAGCTTTTATGTCATAGGAGAATCGTGCGCGAATTTGTTCTGTGGCGAAACTATCAACTTTAACAAAGTAAGGGTATAAAACTTTAAATCTTTCTAGGCGTTCCCCATCTGTATCCAAAATGGATAATTCAAACCTCAATTTAGTTTTTAGTTGTTCTAGAATGCTTAATCTTTTCAAACCTTGATACTCTCGAACCATAATCCAGTTGGGACTATACAAACTCTGCATATCTAACTCAGTTTCTGAACCCAGAGAACTCGTCATGCTTTCATAAAACATTTGACTATAATTTTCGATATAAAATACGATGGACCCAGGCTCCAACATTAAACTATTTTCAAATTCTTCAAAAAATCCAATTAAAGCAGGGAAAACTTCATATTTTATCAAACGAATGAATTCCACACTTAAGGTTCGATGCTCTTGAGCAAGATATTTAAATAGCTTGAAGATCTTTTGACGGTCAGGCTTGGCCATAAAGTCTAAAATACTTAAAAAGATATCTAAAAAGTTTTCTGTTTTATCTTCTTGAAGTTTTAAAAACTGATTAATATCCTGTACAATTTTTGCAGCCTCTCTTTGAAGCTCTCGTGCATGTTCTGAATCAACCGACACACGGCTTTGGGTCGTAATAGCCGTCACAATTTTTTGTAACATCAGGGTAATTTCTGCAAAAATATGCGGCAAAACCTCTTTGGTCTGATTAGCAAAACTAAAAATGTTACCGGTTGAGCCTAATTGACTTAAGGTTAAACCCAAATAAAATCCTAGATTTTTGGCAAGCCATAACTTATCTTGAAACAACGCTTGAAAAATCTGATTTGTCATCCCTTTAGATAATTCCACTGAAAACTTTTCATGTATTTTTTCAAAGAAATCCAAGACATTGATATCCAAATCAAATAATAGGTTATAGGCATGATTAAAATCAGCCAAATTTTCAGGAGAGGCCAAATCAAAACTATGTCTTTCGATAGCATTAAATATCTTTTCAACTAAAAATAGTAAATTCCATATTTTTTTAATTCTAATCACCCATGCAGGCTTTGGCATGTGATAATTATCAAGATCAGTAAAAATAGCATCATTATTTAAGTCACTAAAATATTGTTGCAATACTGCCTCTGGAAATTTTAATTTCGGTAATCGAATAACCCAAAATGGTAAATTATCATCAACTAATGCATAAGATTTCTTAGGATGAATTAAAGACTCAAAATAATCATTGACTGAAATCACATCCACTCGCCATTTTTTCCCCATGGTGTCATAGGGTATAGCTTGATCATTTAAGATATGTGTTAAGGCATAACGAAAGCCTCGTAACATTTTCGAAAATTCACTGGTTGTTAAACGGGGAACTAACGCCTCTAAACGCTGTTGAATAGCTTGCTCATTGCCCACAAAAGTTTTAATTAATCGTGATGAGACCGCAGGCCTTGAAACACCATAAATCAGTCTGCCTAATACATCATAAGTGCGCTGCGCAAGATAAAGTTCAGCAGTGGTTCCTTGATAATCACCAAAGATAGTGTTGGTATAATGGTTCACAACACCGCTTACAGAGGAACATATTCGAGAAAACATAATTCTATCATTTGAATTAATTTAGTATATTTTATCATAATGCCACAGAAAGTAACAATGACTTTTTAACCAAAAAGTTAAAAAAAAGCGCAACACCTGGGTCGGGTTATAATACAATAACGTGACATTCTCAGCTTATTTCGATAAACTAAGAAAAGTTTTATACACCAAGAAATGATTAATTAGCAACTTATGCCTATTCAACATCTACCCAATATTATTTCTTTAATAAGATTATTCTTAGTGATACCTTTTAGCTATTATTTTCTTAATCACAATATGCATACGGCCTTTATCATTTTTTTCATTGCTTCTTTTTCAGATGGTTTAGATGGCTGGATTGCTAGAGTATTTCATTGTCAAAGCCGTTTAGGCCTAATGCTAGACCCGCTGGCAGATAAGGTACTGATTATCACTTGTTTTTTACTTTTGGGCTACCAAGGCTTCATCAACCTATGGTTAGTACTTTTAGTATTATTTAGAGACCTATCCATATTACTGGGGGCTTTCATTTCAATATGTATCCTCAAAAAACCAAGACCGCTATATCCTACATTGGTGAGTAAATTCAACACCTTGTTTCAAATGTTATTAATAGTTCTTTGTTTAATTGATGCGACGTTTGCCAATATTCCTAAAATAGCAATACAAATCACTAGTATTTTGGTTGCCTCCACCACATCAATTACTTATCTACAATATTTATTTTTATGGCGAAAAGAGGTTAGAAAATAATCTGTCTATGTTTCAACAATTATCTTTTTCACAACTAGTCCTTGAACAAAAAGAACTCCATGAATTTATCTGGGGGGAAAATGCTTTACTTAAATTTCATCTCGAACATATTTTAGAGAACAAAGATGATAAGTTTGTTTATGTTTGGGGAAACTCAGGCTCTGGTAAAAGTCATTTGTTACAAACGCTTTGCAATCAGTATGACGAGTCACTTTCTAGCATTTATATTCCGCTGAATTTATTTGAAAACTTTCACCCCTCTTCTCTTGAAAATCTTGAAAATCAAAACATTGTCACCATTGATGACATTCAATTGATTAAGCATCATGAGGAGTGGGAAGAAGCTATATTCCATTTATTCAATCGTATTCGTGATAAAAAAGATACTTTACTGATGATTTCGGGCAACTTGCCACCCAACAAACTTGAGCTGAAACTACCTGATTTAGTCTCACGCCTTCAATGGGGAATGACTTGGCATTTAAAAGAGCCCAGTGACGATATTAAATTACAAATCATCACGCAAACGGCAGTAAAAAAAGGTTTTTATATCCCAACATCGGTTGCGCAATATCTATTATCACATTTTCCAAGAAATTTAAATCAACAAATGCAGATTTTAGATATTTTAGATAAACATTCTTTACAAGCACAAAGAAGAACGATTAGCATCCCTTTTATCAAGGAATGCCTCCTCAGCAATCCTTAATCCACCAACTCTTCTTTTTTATTTAACCCGAGCTTTGATTTCAATCTCTCAACAGCACTAGGGTCCATGGTGCGCATCGGTTTAGATTTAAAGACAATTTCAGTTTTTTTAGGGCTTTCTTTGAGCGCAGGTGCGTCGGTGTATTGATGCTTGGGTGCTGATTCAAAATGAGTTTTGTGTTGATTTTTAATATTTTTTTCAATGCGTTTCTTAATTTTTTGAGCAGCTAGTAAAGCCTCTTCTTCTGTGACTTCACCACAAGGCTCACCTTGTAAGTTGATGCGTATCCCTTGAGTCTTAAGACTGGCTAGATAATCAATACGACGAGTAAAAACTACTAGCGCTTCACGTAATTTAGCCTTAGAAATGCCAGCCTCGGCTGCCTCTTCCGAATAATCTAAAATATCGTTCATAACACCAATGCTCAAAGGGAAAATTTGATCAGAGGTATCAAATGCTTTAGGGAATCGTTCCGTTAACCACTTCAATGCTTTAAGACGGGCTTGGCGACATTGAATTTTTTGTTTTTGATTAATAGAAACTGTTCTGGGATGCTGCTCTTTATTCTTCATAGTTACTCTAATTTTAGGCGCTCTCAATGACCCAGAAGTTTATTGAAATGTACTAATATTGTCAATGTGCACTATCTTTTGATTAAGCTTGCTCTTTTCAAGAAACTTAATCAAAATAAAAAGATTGAAAAATCTCTTAAGAAAAAATATGAAACACAAATTCAAATATTTTTTAACCATACTGATGCCCTGGGCCATCATGTTTAATATCGAAGAATACATTGTAGGTATTTTAAGCTTTTTTCTTCAAATTACTGTGGTGGGATGGCCCATCGCCAGTATTTGGGCCTGTAAGACCTTATCCAAACATTACCAAAAACAAAGGCATGAACAGCATCAAGAATACAAACATCAACAAGAAGAAGAAAAAATCGATGACTCACCAAAAAATTAAAATTATTGTTAATGGTGCATTTGGAAAAATGGGCGCTCTCGCTTGTGATGCGTTAACTAACGATGAACGCTTTGAGATCATTGCCAAGCTAGGTCGACAAGATGATTTATCAATAAGCCTACAACAATACCCAGCAGATGTCGTATTAGACTTAACCCAAGCGGACTGTGTTTGGGATAACTGTCGTATTTATCGGCAATTTTCAATAAGATTTGTGATTGGTACATCAGGACTGACTGCTGAGCAAATTAAAGAAATTCAACAGCACTGTCTTGAAGAAAAACAAGGTGCGGCTATCATCCCCAATTTTTCTATTGGAGCTGTCATGAATATGCATTTTGCACAACTTTCGGCAAAATGGTTTGATAGCGTTGATATCATTGAAATGCATCATGAACAAAAGCTTGATTCTCCATCTGGAACTGCTATTCGAACGGCACAACTTATTCATGATGTAAAACCCGAATGGCCAGCCATAAAATCTAAGCCACAACCCGGACGTGAAACCTATATTCATCAAATTCCTATTCACTCGGTTAGAATGCCAGGCATACTTGCAGTACAGCAGGTGATGTTTGGACAAGCAGGTGAAACCATTACCCTATCACATCAAACCATTGATAGAAAAGCTTACATGCCTGGCGTATTATTAGCTTGTGAAAAAGTCATGTCGAATGAACACTTAATCGTGGGTTTAGAGCATTGGTTATTTGAAAATCAATAAGGACGTTTATGGAAAAGATTATTCCACATCATATCAATGGAGAGACTGTGGTAGCTCCAGACCGAATTTTAGAAATTAACAATCCGGCAACAGGCCTTCCGATAGCAAAAATTTTTTGCGCCAATCAAGACTTGGTCAATCAAACCGTTACAAGCGCCATCCTTGCCCAAAAAGAATGGGCAAAAGTTCCTGCCATTAAAAAAGCAAAAATTTTTCGACAATTTGCATTAACGATAGAAAATCAAATTGACCACTTGGCGCAATTGGTGACGCAAGAACATGGCAAAACCCTTGAAGATGCTAAAGCATCCATCCAAAGAGGCTTAGAAATTCTTTATTATCATTGTGACGTCCAACAACAATTACAAGGCCATTATTCTCACCACGTCAGTCAACATATTCATACCCATACCTTGCACCAGCCCCTCGGTGTCTGTGCAGGTATCGCACCTTTTAATTTTCCTGTGATGGTGCCCATGTGGATGATGATGCCTGCCATTGCTTGTGGCAATAGTTTTATTCTCAAACCTTCAGAGAAAGTGCCCAGTGCGGCTTTACAATTGATTGAATGGTTAGAGGCTTCTGGTTTACCCAAAGGCGTTGTGCAATGTATTCAAGGAGATAGTCAAACGGTACAACATCTTTTAGAGCATCCCGATATTGCGGCATTTACAGCAGTCGGCTCGACACAAGCTGCACGTTATATTTACACGGAAGCCACCGCAAGAGGTAAAAGAGCGCATACTTTTGGTGGCGCTAAAAATCATGCGGTGGTCATGCCTGACGCTGACTTTGAGCACGCCGCTGAAAATATTGTCAATGCAGCCTACGGCTCTGCAGGGCAACGCTGCATGGCAATTAGTGCAGTTATCACGGTCGGCACTGAAACAGCACAAAAGCTTACTGAAAAACTCATTGAAAAAATCAAAAAAATTAAAATCGGCCCAGGTGATGCACCCAACATCGACATGGGGCCTGTCATCAGTGCAAAACAAAAAGATTTTTTATTGCAGTGTCTTGAAGAAGGCCAGAAAGAAGGCGCTAAATTATTAGTAGATGGTCGGAATTTTTTGATTCCAGAGCAAGGGTATTTTTTAGGCCCCAGCTTATTTGATGAAGTCAACCGCTCAATGACTATCTATCAAAATGAATTATTCGGCCCCATCCTCATTATCCTTCGGGCAGATGATTTAGGTGAGGCTATCAATATCATCAATCAAAATCGCTATGGCAATGGCAGTGTCATTTTCACGCAATCAGGCCTTGCTGCCCAAACCTTTTCGGATGAGGTCACTGCAGGAATGGTTGGCATCAATGTTCCCATTCCTGTGCCGATAGTCAGTCACCCTTTTGGTGGCTGGAAAGACTCGAGTTTTGGTGATAGGCCCATGCATGCTTTAGAAAGTATTCATTTTTATACCAAGCAAAAAACCATTACTTGCACTTGGCCTAAAAAAGAAAACCAACAAGGGTCATTTAGTATGCCGCATCTTTAGGAGCTTATCATGGAAAAAATTGGTTTTATCGGCGTGGGACATATGGGGCGCCCTATTGCTGCAGGCCTCGCTCAAGCTGGCTATGAGGTGTTGGCCTATGATGTTTATCCTAAGGCGCTGGAGTCGGTTAAAGGGCTCAAAACTGAAATCTTAGATGATATCGCATTACACGCTGAAGTCATTATTACCATGTTACCTTCTGCTCATGAATTGTTGAGCATTTACGAACCTGGCACTCGATTTTTTCAGGAAATTCGCCCAGATGCCCTGCTAATTGATTGCTCGACCATTGGTCCTATTGCTTCAAAACAATGGCACCAATTGCCATTTGCAACAGTTGATGCTCCCGTGTCAGGCGGCATTATTGCTGCACAAAACAATCAATTAACCTACATGATGGGAGGACACCCAGAAGATGTTTTAAAAGCTCAAACTATTCTTCAAAAAATTGCCAAACAAATTATTGTAACCGGTGGACCTGGCACAGGCCAAATGGCAAAAATTTGCAACAACTTAATACTTGGCAATACCATGATTGCCGTCAGTGAAGGTTTTTTGCTGGGTGAAAAATTAGGACTCGACCCCAAAAAATTACACGAGGTGCTTGAACTCAGTTCAGGGCACTCTTGGGTGACAGAAAAGTATTTACCCGTGCCTGATATTATCGATAATGTCCCTGCCAATCATCAGTACCACGCAGGCTTTAGTA
>DNMA01000167.1:0-4738 GCA_003489505.1 Legionellales bacterium
CTGAACAGCTTAAAAAAGCAGGTTTTGATGCAAAAAATTTACTCGATGCTGGTTTAACACCTGACAATCTCAAGGCATTAGGTTTTGGTGACCAAGATTTATTAAAAGCAGGTGTTCCAGCTTCAATTTTAGGAAAGCTCTCTGCTGTTCCAGCAGACCCTAATACTTTAGCTAATTTGATTGCAGAGCATCAAAAAAAATGCTCTCCAGAAGCAATTAAAAATGAAAGAGAGCAGGGGATGACTGCTGCTGAAATTCATAAAAAATATGGTTGCAGTGCTGCCGAGCTTTTGAAAGGCGGATTTACGCCAGCTGACTCGCGCAAAGCGGGCTTTACAGCAGCAGAATTAGCAGCGGCAGGTTTGAGTCCGGCAGATTTACTCAAGGCAGGTTTGAGTCCTGCAGATTTAAAAGCAGCAGCTTATAGTGCAAAGGATTTATTAGCTTCTGGCGTATCGCCAAAGGATTTATTAGCAGCAGGCTATACTCCTGATGAATTATTAAAAGCCGGCGTTAGCACAGCTGATTTATTGAAAGCGGGGGTTTCACCTAAAGAACTTAAAAAGTTAGGTGTGGATGCAAAAACCTTATTGGATGCAGGAGCTACACCTGATGAGTTTAAAGACGCAGGATTTACAGCAGCTGATTTACAAAATGCAGGCGTCGATGATGCGACTTTAAGTCGTTTAGGGATGAATCCTAAATTAGACGCATTGGCAGCAGTAGCAAATATGCCGACAACACCAAAAGATAACATCAATCCTATTGGTGGGTCACTATTTGCCCCAACCAATCAAGATGCTCAAGGGATAGACCAACTTAATAAAGCTTTAGCTGAACAGAAAAAAATGCAAGCTCAGCAAAGATTTCAACAAAAGATTCAACAAAGAGCCTCCGTCTTACAAAACTACAGCACTCAATTAATTCAAGGTTGGAAAGCCGTCTCTAATCAAACCTATGTTGGTGGTTCACCAAAACAGCAAAATGCACCGGCAGCAGGGATGACTTCGGTAGGTGGTGGACTCAATCCTCCAAGCAATCCAAAATCAGAAGCTGCTGCAGATGCTTTAAAAACTAAATCCGCTATGGGTGATGTTTATATCAAAACAGGCGATATCATCTTTGCGGTTATTGATACAGCGGTCAATACCGATGAGCCAGGGCCAATTTTAGCAACCATTGTAAGTGGTCCTTTAAAAAACTCAAAAATTATTGGTAGTTTCAATATGGGGGCGAATGCTGAAAAACTGACCATGACCTTTAATACGCTATCGATACAGGGCTACAGTAAAACCATTGGTATTTCAGCTTATGCAATTGATCCTAATACGGGGCGTACTGCGCTATCGAGTTCGACTGACCATCATTATTTGATGAGATATGGCTCATTATTTGCTTCAACCTTCTTAGAGGGTTTTGGTAATGCGTTCCAGTCTGCTGATACCAAAATTACCATTGGTGGTACAGGTGGTGAAACCAATACCACGGTAGAAAATGGTATTAACCGTTCATTAACCGATAATGCGGTGATTGGTTTAGCAACTTTAGGTAAGGCTTGGGGGCAACAAGCTCAGAAAAATATGAATGTTCCTACAACTGTTCAAGTTTATTCAGGTACACCGATTGGAGTATTATTTTTACAAGACGTTGCATTGGATGATAAAGGATAAATATGAGTGATAATAAAAATTTTGATGATGAGTATCAGTATGTAGAAGAACCAGATATTGAACCGATTGAGGTCGAACCTGAAACAATATCTGAAAAAACAGAGACAACTGAACAGCCTTCAGAGGATTATGTGGAGAAAATTTCCTCTCTGCTTCAGAAGCCTTCCATGAAAAGAAATGCTTTGTTGGCAGTGGTTGGCCTTTTTTTTCTATTGGGCTTATTAAAATGTGTGAGTAAGCCCAGTACTCATGAAGATATGAGTGCGCCGAAGCCAATAATTCAAAATACGGCGCCAGCTCAAAATCAAATGATTCAAACGATGCCTGATAATCAAATGCAAGATTTAATTAACATGCAAAAATCTATGCAGGCTAATCTTGCATCTATGAATGATAAAATGAATCAACTCAATTCTCAATTAAGTGTGTTGAACTCAAATAATCAAGCCCTACAACAGCAATTGAGTGATTTAATGAGTAAGTATCAATCTTTACAACAATCCATCAATGAAGCAATGGCAGCCGCTAAAGCAAAGCCTCAAATTACGCATTCTCAAGCCTCAAGAACTCGTGTTTATTCTGCCCCAGTTATCAAAGAAAATTATTTTATACAAGCTATCATTCCAGGTCGCGCATGGTTAGTCAGTAGCCAAGGAAAGACCATTACGGTTCGAGTGGGCTCTTTACTTCCAGGTTATGGCCGGGTCGCTAGAATCGATGCGCAACAAGGTCGGGTTGAAATGTCAAGCAGTAAGGTTTTTGTATTTAGTCAAGCAGACTAAAAATATAAGGAGTCTTCGATGGACCAATATTTAAATATATTTGCAAATTTAAAACCTTCTTTATTGCAAATTCAAAAACTGATTACTGCTGTTGCGTATGTCATGGGAGTTCATTTTTTAATAAAAGGGGTGGGGGCTTTGAAACATGCTGGCGAAATGCGTTCGCAAATGTCTCAAGGGCATTCTATGAAAGAGCCTATATTTTATTTAGTTACAGGCTCCATGCTTATTTATCTACCAACAGCTATATCGGTTTTTTTAACGACCGTTTTTGGTTCTGATGATATTTTGCAATATAACCAGCTCAGAAGCTCAAATCCAATCATTAACACCATGTTTGGTGCTGCAGGTGTATTTGGTGAAGATATGGTATTGTTTATCCAAATTATTGGATTGGTTGCTTTTGTTCGAGGGTGGATGATGATTGCTAAAAGCGCATCCCAAGGTGGTCATCAGCAAGGTGGTTTTGGTAAAGGGATGATGCATGTTTTTGGGGGTGTTATGGCCATTAATATTGTATCGACCTTGAATGTTATTAATGAAACCTTGTTTGGTTAAAAAATACTCTTGAGTATTTGCTATATTTTTTGTTAAAATATTTATTAATTGTTTTTTTATTTTACAGATGTGTATGATGTTTAAAAGTTTTTTTAAATTTTTTATTTTATTATTTCTTTCTTTTAATTTGTTTGCAGACACAATGTCCTTGGGGGACTTAGCAGACAATATCACCCAAAGCTTTGAATCGATTACCAGGTTATTAACAGCAAGCGCTTATGTTGGTGGTGTGATGTTTTTTATTGTTGCGGTTTTTCAATTTAAACAACATAAAGAAAATCCAACCCAAGTTCCATTGAGTAAACCTATGATGATTTTGGCGATGTCTTCAGCATTGATATTTTTACCTGACTTTGTCAACTCAGTGAGTGGAACCATCTTTGGGCAACAGGGCGGGAATGCTAGTCCATCAGGATTTTTACCTGGGATATAAAATTAAATTTAATGAAAGGATTGTTTCTTTTTAAAGAATAATGAATAATGAATAATATAATTTATCTCATATAAAATGATGGAGAAAATATGTTTTCAAAAATAATTAGAAATGTATCCTTGATGATGAGTTTGCTTTTGATTGCTTGCTCAGTTTTTGCAGCTGATGACACATTAGGTACTCTTGCAAGTAATATCACTGCTTCATTAGATCCTATTACCAAGTTATTAACTGCCGGCGCTTATGTGGGTGGTACAGCATTTTTTATTGTTTCAGTATTTATGTTTAAGCAACATAAAGAAAATCCAACACAAGTTCCACTGAGTAAGCCGATGATGATTTTAGCGATGTCATCCGCTTTAATATTTTTACCATCATTTATTGGTTCTGTTAGCCAAACAATTTTTGGCGGAAGCCAATCTGCATCACCAGAAGGTTTCCAACCTGGTACTTCTTCACAATAATCTTCTTTTTCAATGAAAACCTGGTGGAAATGATATTCCTTCAGGTTTTTTTCATCTTAAAAATGATTGACAAACTCTGTCTGAACAGTGAAACTTTAAAAATAACTCTAATAATATAATGCACTCGATGACAGACATCGCATTGATTCAAAAGCCCCAATTAGAACTTCGAGCCTCTCCTGATTCATGGCGTTTATTTTCATCTCGAAAATCCGATGTAAATTTTTCCGGTTTTGAAAAAAAAGTATTAGAGCGTGACAAGTACACCTGTGTTTATTGTGGGTTTCAGGCCAGAATTTATCAAGAAGTAGTAAATTTAGATGGTAATTTCAGAAATAATAAAATTTCAAATATGGCAACAGCTTGCGTCTATTGCACGCAATGCTTCTTTTTGGAGTCGATTGGTGTAGGTGGTTTTGGCGGAGGCATTGTCATTTATCTACCCGAGTTTTCTCAAGCTGAACTCAATAGTATGTGTCATGTATTATTTTGTGCAATTTCAAATAATTCTGGGTTTAAAAATACGGCTCAAAATATTTATTTAAATTTTAAACTTCGTTCTGGGATGGTTGAGGCTAAATTTGGTGAGGGATCTTCAGATCCTGCTAATTTTGGACATTTATTAATTGATGCTCAACATATTGGTGATGAAAAATTAGGTAAAATGAAAGAAGGGCTTCGATTATTACCTTCTCGTGCAAGGTTTAGAACCCAAATTGAAGCATGGGCTTCATCCGCTATTACAGAGATTCATTCTTAATCAGTATGAAGTATCACTCAGGAGTGTTCCATGGGAAAATGGACTGAAAATTTTTTTGATGGTTTTGATAC
>DNMA01000167.1:5031-5275 GCA_003489505.1 Legionellales bacterium
ATTTTTTTGATGGTTTTGATACGTTCTTGGCATGGCTCAGTACATTTCTAAAACAATATACGATGAACTATTGTGATCTAGAAACGGCGGATAGTGAATCTGTTTTAGTGAATCATGATGGCACTTTAATATCCATTTTAGAAATCCAAGGGACAACAGTCTTGATTGGGCAAGCTGAATTTCAGGATTTAATTGATGGACTAAATAACGCTTTACAAGGCGCGATGGGACGGCCTGGTTTTGC
>DNMA01000092.1 GCA_003489505.1 Legionellales bacterium
TCATGTTCTTTAAAATATCGAAAGGAAGTGGCCGAGCAAGTTAAATTGATATTTCAATCCGCTGATATGCTTGAAGCTAGAAGACGATTAGATGTCTTTATTACTGAATTTGAAAAGAAGACACCCAAAGCCGTGGCTTGTTTGGAGGATGGATTTGAAGATGCGATGGCTGTGATGTCCTTACCTGCAAAATACAGGAAAAGATTTAGAACGACTAATATGCAAGAACGTCTAAATCAAGAAATTAGAAGACGAGAAAGGGTTATTCGTATTTTTCCCAATGACGACTCAGCTTTAAGATTAATTGGTGCCTTGCTGGCTGAAATGAATGAGCAATGGCAGAGCAAACGCTATTTAGATATGGACGAATTTCATGAATGGTGGGAGGGACAGAAAAAGGAATCTTCAAATGTTTTAGAAATTAATACAATGGTTTAATTAAGAGCTAATTCAGGATATCGAATAAATGAGAATTTACAGCAAAAAATGGACTTGACCTCAATTAAATAGGTGAATGGCCTATTTTTTATATAAAAAAAGGTCTGACGATTTGCACGCTTTTGTATTCTTCATTGGCGAATTTTTTGCTAGTATTAGGCCATTGTTTTAGATGCTGAGAAAGTCTTGATTTTAAACCCACAACAAAAAGCCGCTATTGAGTATACTGAAGGCCCGCTATTAGTTTTAGCGGGTGCGGGCAGTGGTAAAACACGTGTGATTACTCAAAAAATTGTGCATTTGATTGAGCAATTAAAAGTGCCTGCTAAAAATATTTGTGCAGTGACTTTTACCAATAAAGCCGCACAAGAAATGAATCATCGTATTGGTTTGGCTTTATCCCATGGAAATAAAAAAGGTTTAAGTATTGGTACTTTTCATCATCTGGGTTTGCAATTTATTAAAAAAGAATATAAAGCATTTGGCTTGCCTAAGCGTTTTAGCTTATTAGATGACGAAGATGCGCGGCAAATCTTTAAAAGAATTCTGCCACCTGCCATTGCATCGGATAAAGAAAGCGTTTTTAACCTATTAAACCAAATTTCATTATGGAAAAACGCCATGTACAGTTTTGAGGAATTGTACAAGCTTTACCCTGAACAACATGATGTGATTGGTTATTTTGAGCGCTATCAAGGGATGCTTCGTGCTTGTCAGGCTATTGATTTTGATGACTTAATTGTTTTACCAGTACAGTTGATGACGCAAAATGCTCAAATTCTACAAGCTTGGCAAAATCGCTGGCGTTATATTTTAGTCGATGAGTATCAAGACACCAATTTGGCGCAATATCAATTGATTAAATTTTTATTAGGGCCTTATACTCAATTAACCGTTGTCGGTGATGATGACCAATCAATTTATGCTTGGCGAGGAGCAAACCCTGAAAACCTTCAGCAATTAACGGTGGATTTTAAAAATCTAAAAGTTATCAAATTAGAGCAAAATTATCGCTCATCAGGGCATATCTTACATGCAGCTAACACTTTAATTGCCAATAACCAACACGTTTTTACTAAAAAACTATGGAGTGAATTGGGGCCTGGTGAGTTATTACGCGTGATTCAATCAAGCGATGATATGAAAGAAGCAGAACAAGTTATCATGGATTTGATGAGTCATAAATACCAAATGTCTACCGATTGGGGGCATTATGCGATTTTGTATCGAGGCAATCATCAATCACGTCATCTAGAACGAATTTTAAGGATGCATCATGTGCCTTATCAAATTTCTGGTGGGCAATCATGGTTTGGACGCTCTGAAATTAAAGACATGCTAGCTTATTTAAAATTAACTTGTAATGCTGAAGATGATAGTGCTTTTTTAAGAGTGATCAATACCCCTAAAAGAGGCATTGGTGAGCAATCTTTAAAAGCATTAAGTGAATATGCCAAACTTCGAGGTTTACCTTTGTTGATTTGTGCGGATCACTTAGCATTGGATGAATATATACAAGCCAATATCAAAAAAGAATTAGAGTATTTTAAAAACTTTATTATGTTGTGGCGTGATGAGTTTCAAAGCAG
Organism: Legionellales bacterium; assembly: GCA_003489505.1. Lineage (GTDB taxonomy): Bacteria > Pseudomonadota > Gammaproteobacteria > Legionellales > Legionellaceae > UBA2653. Next base: position 2,028 of record DNMA01000092.1, read on the forward strand.
TGATTGGCCAGAAAAACTCAATACTTTTTTCAATGCCATTGGTTTTGAAGCTTATTGGTATGAAGAGTCAGATAATCCTGTACAAGCCCAAAAGAAATTAGAAAGAGTACAAGAACTATTTGATTGGATAAAACGTTTGCATGAGCAAAAGCCTGAAATGGGTTTAGATGACATTTTACATAAGTTGATGTTAATTGACTTACTCTCGCAAGACAATGAGCAAGATGAAGGTCGTGTACAATTGATGACTTTGCATGCCGCCAAAGGTTTAGAGTTTCCGTATGTGTATTTGGTGGGGATGGAAGAAGGCTTGTTACCGCATCAACAAAGTATGGAAGAAAATCTTTTGGCGGAAGAAAGGCGTCTTGCTTATGTGGGGATTACCCGTGCACAAAAAGCATTAGTCTTTAGCTGTGCCCAAAAGCGTAAAAAAGCGGGTCAATGGGTGGTATCTGAACCGAGTCGTTTTTTAAGTGAATTGCCAGAGAACTTAATCGTCTGGCAAAAATCAGCAAGTGCTGACCCCATTTATTCTAAAAACCTTGCTCAATCTCATTTGTCTAGCTTGAAAGGCTTATTAGGGTCAAAGTAGCGTGAGCAAGGAATACATAATTCTCCAGATTCTCCAGGGAAGCTTGGGGGTTCTGTTTTTTTGTGTTTTTTAGCAGCCGAACACTTTTGCATTTCTGCTCTATTCGCTTTAATAATGCTTTCATTTTCTAGAATTTGTTCAACTAAAGTTTCACTACTTGTTTTTTCACTGACTTTGAAAAAGCGATGTATTCCTAAAGCTTTTTTTGTATCCTCAGTAGTACAAGCTTGGGTGACCGACTTAAAGGTGGCCCTGGGATCAAGAACTGCCTGATAAATTTTTTCTAAATGCTGTTTTTTCTCTGCGTGGTCTAAAGACTGAATTTTTTCTCTTAAGACAAATAGTGATTCTGCTCTTAACCAAGTGGGGTCAGTTGCATTTTCAATACGTTTTAAATCGTCTTCTGGACTTTCTATAGACCAACCAATCTGTAAATAAAAACATGC
>DNMA01000029.1:0-934 GCA_003489505.1 Legionellales bacterium
GCAAATCGTCAGACCTTTTTTTTATATAAAAAATAGGCCATTCACCTATTTAATTGATCATTTTGTAAGAAAATGATATAATAACTTATCTGTATCCTGGTATGAGCGGTTCACATGTCAAAAGAATTCTTGCAACAATCAGCTGAAGAGTTATATCGTTGTTATGAAATCTATTTTGAGGGAAATCTTGAAAAGAAAGCACTCATTCAAGCCGTATCGAATAATTTAATTCAAACGCATCAAATTGTTTGGTACCGCCAGGATGAAGACTTCAGACTCAAACTATTAGCTTTATTAAATAAAAATTCTGATGCTTCAAAAATTGTTGGGGAAATGACCTCAACAGCCGCAAGCAGCCATAGTCTCTATGCAGCTCATGCTTATCCTAAACAAATTCTTTCACATGAGATTGGTAAAAAATGGTTAACTGATGCAACCCTTGTGCATATATTACCTAAAACAACCCCTGATGACCCTGTTCAGATTTTAGCGCCGGTGAACCGAAGCGATACCAGCATTAACTTAGTCATGCTTGCCGCCGCCCATGAATTCAGAAAACCTCATGTTCAGCACGTGATGTTCCCCGTTGGGCCTGGTCATTGGTATTGGGTTCGTGTTTCAAAGGGAGAACCTTTTATTGTAGAAGTCTTTGACCCCTATAATCACAATGTCTCAAATATCTTTGATTTTTTAAGACCCCATCTCAACGGTATTGGGATTCATCAATATAATGAACGCCAAGGGCATTTTAACGTTAGACAAACTGATGGGTACAGTTGCGGCTATTTTGTTGCAGCCAAAGCCCATGAACTCGTCCAAAGCCTTGCCCCAGATGCAAGCTATCGCACTGAGGTCATTGACACTTTAAATCAAACAGGCAACTTAAATGATGGTTTAAGAGACTGTTTTATTCATCACTTTGGTGTTGAAGGAC
>DNMA01000029.1:1281-2609 GCA_003489505.1 Legionellales bacterium
TCAGCCATGAAAATGCCTCTTACCTTGAAACCATTGTCAAAGAAAAAGCTCATCCAGGCTATGCATTGCACATCCAGTCACTGTTTAAAATAAAATCTCAAATTGAAGAGACTGCTAATGATATTAAAGCCACAGGCGGTGAACATTCAATATTATCTGATCTCGAATTAGCCTACCTCCTGCAAGCTGAAGAATTTGCCAAGCTCAAACCTTAAACTTCAAGAATATCCTAAAATAATTTAAAAAATTAGCTCAATCTTTGCTACACTTAAATTAAGGGTGAAACTTGAAGGAAAAAAGATGACACCTCTGATATTACATCCCACAGACACCAGCCAATGGTATTCTTTAATTATCGAGGCTGAAGCGCAAATTAATGTCAATTTGAACATTGATACCGAGAGTTATTTAGTCTTTTTATTGATGCGCTCTAGTAAATCCACACTCTGGCTCGATTCTAGTGTTGGTATGGATTTTATGCATGCCATGCAACACTCTGGTCAAATCCAAAAAACCATGCTCATTGATGTCGGCGATAAAAGCTTATTGGTTTCAGGGTTTTTTCCAGAGCTTGCACAAAAGAAACGTCTTGACCCTAACTATTTTATTCAAATTGGTCAAATTGCCTATGCAAGTGTTGGCAGCTTACCTGATGAACCCCAGTATCAACTCTATCAAGGCTTGAGTCAGCAGTTTTTAACACTCAAAACTATTCTGCATCAGGCAAGACAGCTTTGTTCAAGCTAATCTAAACTCAACTCCTCACGATGCATATAATCCTCTAAACACTCAGGATTAACAATCACTGCAATATTATCCAAAGTTTTTCCATGAATTAATTTTTTGACCGCCGTTTCCATGACTTTACCATTCATGGTTTTGGGGATGCCTCTCACAGGTAATATTTTCGCCGGCACATGTCGTGGTGATAATTGCTGGCGAATTTGTGAAGCTAAAAGTTTTTGCAAATCTGGGGTCCAATCGGTTTTCTCATCCAATTGCACAAATAAAATAACGCGAGTGTCATTTTGCCAGTCTTGAGAGACTGCAATACAATCACGAATACCCGGCACTTGTAAAACCACCTGATACAATTCAGCAGTACCAAATCTGACCCCTTGCGGATTTAAAGTGGCATCTGAGCGTCCATAAATTATCAAACCACCATGGGCAGTCAATTCTGCATAATCGCCATGGGCCCAAACATTTGGGAATTTCTGAAAATAGGCTTCTTGATACTTTTGGGCTTTTTCATCATGCCAAAAACCAATTGGCATAGAAGGAAAAGGCTTTTTACAGACCAATTCACCTTGCCCATGCGTCGAATG